>CAYWPW010000277.1:0-3245 GCA_964460095.1 uncultured Candidatus Cloacimonadota bacterium | reverse complement strand
GTGATGGTTCATAATGTTTACGGTGAATTTCCAAATGTAGGAATTTCTTTCCAAACTATCAAATCTTCCGAATCCACTTAAATCAGATAATCCGAAAGAAGGCTTCGGAATGTGATCAACTTCTGGTTTCCAAGCCCCAGCCTGAAAGCCATTAACATCATCGCATTTCCATCCGGCAGCTGCTGGATTCAATATTTTCTAACTCACCCTCGGTCCCTCTCTTTAGCATAAGAGAGGGATGACTTCCTGCTATTTTTTTCTTCCAATTTTTCTTATGTTCCTTCTATTTTTTTTAAGAGAAGGACAGCAGGATGAGTTTATCAGGAAGACACATAATGGCAGCCAATAGATTTTTTATTTTGAGTAGCAGAATTTACAATTAGCTGGGCGTTAATCACTGCATTTCTCAGTTCGATGATACCTTTGTTCAGGCGAGCCTGTTTATAGAACTTTAGTATTCTATGAGAAAAGTAATCCAAATCCGATTTAGCTCTTTCCAATCCTTTTCTGGTGCGGATGATGCCTGCATAATTCCACATAGTTAGTTGAATTGCTTCCCAATCCTGGTTTAGAAGTAGAGGCTCGAATTCTTCAATGTAATCCGGTTTTTTCCAATCCGGAATAGCATGGAATCTTTTCATTTCTATTTTATGAAGATTCCGGACAATATCTTCAGCAGCAAGCTTTGCCCAGAGAAGTCCTTCCAGCAAAGAAGAAGAAGCCAGTCTATTAGCCCCATGCACACCTGTGCAGCTTACTTCCCCGATAGCATACAGGTTCTTCAGAGAGCTTTTACCTTTTAGATCTACCTTGATACCCCCACAAGAATAATGAGCAGCAGGAACGATTGGAATGGGCTCATTTGTAATATCTATTCCTCCATTCAGGCAGGTTTCATATATTTTGGAAAATCTTTTTTTAAGAGTGATTTCTCCTTTATAATAAGAAGCAATATCCAGCAGCATATATTCTGAGCCGGATTTCCCCATTTCTCTATAAATTGCACGGGATACAATATCGCGCGGAGCAAGGTCTTTTTGGGGAGAATAATTTTTCATAAATTGTCTGCCCGTACCGTCTATTAGTTTTGCACCTTCACCTCGCAGCGATTCTGAGATTAAAAAACGTTTGATATCTTTATGAAAAAAAGAGGTAGGATGAAATTGTATAAATTCAGCATTAATAATATCTGCTCCTGCTCTGTAAGCCATACTCATTCCATCACCGGTAGCTGATGAAGGATTTGTGGTATGCTGATAAAGATTCCCAATTCCACCTGTGGCAAGAATTACTTTATGACCAAAACAGGTTTTAATTTTTCCTGCTTTGTTATCTAAGACGTAAACTCCCATTACTTCGCGGGATTTATATAATTCCTGGTAATCGTTTGAATGATGGTTGTTTGTTATCAAGTCGATAGTTGTATGAGAGGTGAGGATGGGTATCTGTAATACGGATGCATAATTAATCAAGCTGGATTGTATTTTGTCGCCTGTATGATCCTCAAAATGGAGAACACGCCTGTCTGAATGTGCTGCTTCTTCCGTGTAATCAAGTTTTCCCTCGGAAGTTTTTGTAAATTCGATTTTCAGCTTTTCTATGAAAAAATCAAATACCAGTTGAGGACCCTGTTCAGCAAGCAGATGAACTGCCTTAAGGTTGTTATAGTTACATCCGGCTTTCATAATATCAGTTATCAATTTCTGACCGGTATCACCCTCTTTTTTGGCAATTATTCCACCTTGAGCATAATTCGTATTAGTCTCTTCAATTTCTTCTTCCTTGGTTAGTACAACTACATCTATTCCTGCTTCTTTCAGAAAGATAGCAGCAGAAAGACCAGCTACTCCACTGCCAATCACTATCACATCAAAATATTCTCTCATTATATTAACCTTGTGAGATCTCGATCATCTATTAATTCTTTTTGAGAATTTAGCTGAAAATCTTCATGAGCTTTGAATTCAAACTTCAATTCATCTATTATTCTATTACCTACTCTTTAACTAAAAATTTTCTGTGAATACAACTGTCAAACAAATATGATTCATAATATTATTCGAAGTGTTTCTACGAGTTTTCAATGCTGGTAATTTTGCAGATATTCACAATTACGACAAATTTAAGTTTTCGCATAACCGGCTGTCTTACAAGAAGTTACAGAAAGACTTATATTAAATCCACAATTTGCTCACAAGTTATCCACACTTGAGATAGATGCCATCTTAACAAATAATTGCAGTTAGAGAGGTAATTTTTTATCATAAAAAATGAGGATATTTTTAAGATGCAAATGTGGATAAATCCTGAATTTCGAAGTAGTTTCCCTAATATTTATTCTAACGAGTAAATGAATTTCCCAAAAAAATCTGCCAATTTGTACTGGAAAAATCAAGTTGATTATATTCTTCCAAACGATTTATGAAATAACCCTGAGTTTGTTCGTCAGGAAACCAGATTATCCCGGTTCCGACCTTATCTGAAGTATAACCTGTGGGATATTCATCTGTCTTTTGAAAGATAAAGCAATTCTCAATATTCGCAACAATCCGTTCACAGAATTCAGCCAGAGAATCGGGAGGATCGTACTCCAGAATACTCAGGAAAAATTCCTTTATATCGACATCTGCAGGCAAGTACACTCCCCAGGCTTCATTGAATTCTAGGCAAACCTGCCTGCTCAAATGAAAGATATCATCAGATGCATTTTCAGACCAATGTTCTGTAAAGAAAGAAATATCATTCAGCAGATTTTGGAAAAGTGATGTTCTAACAACCGAGCAGGAGATACGTTCAAAGCCTTCCAACCAATAGTAATAATGAAAATAAAATGCGATTTCCACAGCTAAATTTTGCACTGAAGAATAGCTTTCCCAATTTGATAGAATACTGTGATATGGAAATCCCTTTGTATCGATAGCATCTTCGGCAGCAATTATGAAATCTGTGTACTCGTAAATTTCCGTGATAACTTCTATGGTCTGCATATTACAGGCATCGAGTATCAGAATATCCAGATGCGAATCAATATTTTGCAGGGCATTTTGAAAATCTTTATTGGGAATGCTGATGTAATTTTCGCTTTCTGCATCCGGGCAGAAACAAGGTGGCAAATCCCTGTTCATTGGATACCATCCGTTTCCGTGTGACCAGATTATGAGAGCATTTTTTTTGGATGGATATTTATTAAATCCCCAATTTGCAAATTCTATCAAAGAATGATAATCACCACTATCGATCTCACC
>CAYWPW010000276.1:0-3250 GCA_964460095.1 uncultured Candidatus Cloacimonadota bacterium | reverse complement strand
AAAAACGTTGTGTTTCAACCGGGACGGTTGAAACAACTGAGTCTTGCTTTTCCATCGAAAGATCTCTGCTTGTAATGAGATTCTTCGTTAGAGACTACTTCGAAGATTTCCTCAGAAAGACAACCTTTTTTCATTTTGCAGAACTCTATAAATTCATTTCTATAATGTAACTTTCTTTCCTGTTCTTGCTGATTTATAAATTGCTTCAATTATCTCTAACGATTTTCGTCCTTCATATCCATCGGTATTGGCGTTAGATTTTCCCAAAAGAGTAGAAATTACATTTATATAATATGGCAAATGTCCAAATCCATAAACATTGGGAGGTTGATAATTTGATTGTTCAATCATTCTGTCATCGTCGTCGTATTCTTTAAATTCCCACTTTTCAATCTTATTTACTGCAACTCCACCCACTTTTACTGTTCCATTCTCACCCAAGATTGTAATTGAACCCTCAAAATTATGCGGATAGGTAAGCATGGTTGTATTTATTGTTCCAATTGCACCATTTTTAAACTTAAGAATTACCGAACCTGTATCTTCTGTTTCAATTTTTCTTTCTAATGTGCCAGTTTCTGCCATCACTGATTCTACTGGACCGATAAGCCATTGAATAGCATCCACATAATGACTTGCCTGGTTCATAAAAGCTCCACCATCCAATTTTTGTTTACCTCGCCAATCTGCCTGGTCATAATAAGATTGGGGACGCTGCCAGAAAACATTCGATTGAACCAGATAGATTTTCCCAAAACGGTTTTTATCTATTGCTTTCTTCAAAAGCTGCATAGTTGTATTCAAACGATTCTGTTTTACTACGAATAATCTCACATTGTTATTTTCGCAAGCTTCGATTAGCTTATCAGCATCGCTTAAGTTAGTTGCCATTGGCTTTTCAGTGATTACGTGTAGTTTTCTTTTTGCTGCTTCGATTCCCATTTCCGGATGTAAACCGCTGGGAGATGCAATTATTACGGCATCTAATTTTTCCTTATCTAACATTTCCAAATAATTTGTGTAATATTTTTTCACCTCGTATTTTTCTGCAGAATCTTTAGCTCGGAACTCAATTATATCTGCACAAACAACAATTTCTGCTTCATCGATCTGTTTTATCGATTCGAAATGTTTTGAAGATATTCGTCCGCAACCGATAAGTCCGAATTTAATTTTTTTCATCAGTATCTAACCTCCAAACCAGAATAGAGATAATTTATATTATTCTCTTCTCTCTTTTGATATTCATATTTAAGATGTAATGAAATTTCAGGGTACGGATAATATTTTATTTCTGTGGTGATCTTTTCAGTTCGTGAGATTTTTCCTGCAAGAAATTCCAAATCATAATTTCCTGCTTCCCAAATAAAAGGATCCTCTCCAAGACTTCCCTGCTGTAAATTTTCATATTGTAAAGACACATTAAGTTTTGAATTAAAATACATTATTTCTGAAGCTACATTTAAGAGATTCGCTCCATATGAATATCCGAGCAATTGAGTATCATGAGTATACTGATTTTGAGGATAATATTGAGGGGAGTGTCCATAAGTTCCTGGTCCAATAAGTGTAACTTCTGTTGTAAATTGTAAAGGAAAGTTAGAAGAATTATAAATCAATCCTGTTTGAGATGCCAAGCCTGAAAATCCTTCCTTTGTAAATAACCTTTTCTTTTTCAAATCATCCATAAAGAAATTTTCAAAAAAAACTAAACCCGAAAACATCCTAAAAGAACTATAGAAAAACACAACTTGATTGTCTCGACCATAATTCTTAAAATCTATCAGTTTGAACACAACAAGGGGAGTGGAATAAGCGAAATCAAACGTTTTGTCACCATAAATTACTGCCTGTCCAAAACCAATAGCAAAGGCATCTTTATTGTAAGAAATTGCTTGCATCGCATAGGATTTTGTATTATACTCGGAACTGGATGTTAAGCTATCGGGTAAAAATTGAGAATTTATACCAATGTAATGAAAGTTGCCAAACTTTTTATAATACTTCAAATAACCAAAAGAAGTAATATCTGAATTTAATATTATCGATGATGTTATTGTTTTTCCTATTTTGAATGAGCCATAACCAATTGAGAAATTTAGAAAATTATTTTTATAGTCCACTTCACTGCAAGTGGTAACCAGTCGAGGTTCTCCTCCACTCCAATGCATTTGTTTGTTTTCTAAAATAAACGATAAATCTCCCTCATAATGCCCTTTTCTATATTGAGTAAAAAAACCAAAATCTTCTTTGATATTTCCACCAAACTCCAAACCATAATATTCATAGTTGCGATTATATTTTTCATCATTAGATTTAATATCATAATTCACTCCCATCATACCAGAAAGAAATAAACTGCAATCATCCTTATTGTAAGTAAGCAATCGTTTCTTATCTGAATGAGATTTAAAGACATTTATTGCTGATCGTGGAATTTTACGTAACGGATAAAAATCGGAATTCACTCTCTCGGGAAAATTCATCGAAAGTCTTTCATAATGGTATTCAGTTAATTTCTGGTATTGCTTTGGTAAATCTTGGGTTCGAAGCTCCATTAAAATATTGGTAATCTCATTATAATATTGAGGATAGATAAAAAACGTTTTTTCAGTATATCCCAAGTTATTCATTGATTCTAAAAAAGAGTAAACAGGATCATCATGAGGAATAATAAAATCTGAATGTAAAAAGCTGATAGAAACAAAAAATAAAATTATTATAAAACAGTTTCTTTTCATCTTAGAATCCTTGAGCAATTGCCCTGGTTTTCCAGAATTATTCTTTTTAATACATCTTCCATAATCACCTTTTTGTCAAATGGCATTTAAGAACACAATTGTTATAGAAATTGTATTTCGAGTATATTTTTCTCATCTAATAAAAATGAAATCAAAGTAAAACTTTTGCGGAAATTACATTCCCAAACAGAGTTTGGGAACGAGAGGAATTCAAGGTTAAGGGTTAAGGGTTAAAGTATAAGGGATAAGGGATAAAGTAAAACCCGATACGGTCATTCTTCCTTACATATACAAGAATGACAAAGTATAAAGTATAAAGTATAAGTTTTTATAATGATTTTATTTTATTTTTTGTGAAGCTGAAATGGAACTAAGAATCTTTTTGAGCTCATTGGATTCTACCATTAATTTCTCTAATTCGCTCTGATCTCCAAGTCTCAATGCTTTTAATATTTTCAGCCAGTAAGCTGTCTCTCGCGATTCTTTTAAAGATATTTTAATCTTATTAT
>CAYWPW010000275.1:0-3250 GCA_964460095.1 uncultured Candidatus Cloacimonadota bacterium | reverse complement strand
GAAATTCCTTTACATCCATAAATTAAAAGTTCTCTAAGGGAACGAACATCTTCATTTTCCGTGGAAAGAACTCCAACTGTTTTTGATTTTTCCTGAAAATCTTCATCAGAACTTCCTTCCCAGCTAACACTGTCGTGAAGCTTTTCCGGGAGTTGGATTCTAAACATCAGTTCATCTCTTAATTTTAAAGTTTTTTTGATAAGAGAGATGATTCTTTGTTCATCAAAATTTGCATTGGTAATAGTTGAAAACAAAGATTGTGCAATAAATAATCCAGGATTATTTTTTAATTTCTCCTTTTTTTGTACTTTTAAAGCTACAATTGAAAGTCCTTTCAAAGAATAAATTAGAACATCCATCAAGTTTGCTGTTGCTGCAGGTTTTCCGCATACTCCTTTGTTAAAACGACATCCTTGATTGCCAGCATTTTCCTGACATTGAAAACAAAACATACTCATTTTTCTTCTCCTTTTTTTGCCACTAAGAACGCTAAGTATCGCTAAGAATATTGTTCTTTATCTCAGTGCTCCTTCGCGAACTTCGTGGCTAATTATTTTTTTTTAAAATATCTCTTTAATAAACCTTGAAAAGCTTTTCCATGACGGGCTTCATCTTTACACATTTCGTGAACCGTGTCGTGAATGGCATCATATCCGAGTTTCTTGGCAAGTGTTGCCAAATCTTTTTTACCTCTCGTAGCACCGTATTCGGCTTCTACTCTCATTTGCAGGTTTTTCTTTGTATCCGCCGCAACCACTTCTCCCAAAAGTTCAGCGAATTTGGCAGCGTGTTCAGCTTCTTCAAAAGCGATTCTTTTATAAGCTTCTGCAACTTCCGGGAATCCTTCTCTATCTGCCTGACGGCTCATTGCAAGATACATTCCCACTTCCGTACATTCTCCTTTGAAGTTTGCTCTCAAACCTTCAACGACATCTTCGTCCAAACCTTTTGCTACACCGATCTTGTGCTCATCAGCCCAGATCATTTCTTCTCCATGCAATTCAAACTTTTCTGCCGGAGCACCACATTGTGGGCATTTTTCCGGTGGATTTTCACCTTCGTGCACATAACCGCACACTGTACAAATCCATTTCTTTTTCATTTTGTTTTCTCCTTTTTTTTATTAATATTTTTTCATAGAATTCTCTAAATTTTTATTTCTGATTGTATTCCCAAATAGGAAATTTGTAAAATTGATTTTTGGAATTTGTTTGTTATTTATCATTTGCTATTTGAGATTATTGATTATCTCTCCATTAATAGAAATGGTATAAGTTTTTACCATCAAGAATTTCCCGGCTTTTTCCATAGCTTTTTGAACAATATACTCCACTCCCCCGCAACAGGGAACTTCCATCTTAACAATAGTTATTGATTTAATATCCTGGTTTTTGAATATCTCAGCTAATTTTTCAATATAGGAATCTATTCCGGAATTGAGCTTAGGGCAGAAATTTATCACAATCTTTCCTTTCACAAATCTCTGATGAAAATTAGCAAAAGCGAAGGGAACACAATCCGCAGCAATTAAAAGATCTGCATTTTTAAAGTATGGAGCATTCGCATTCATAAGATGCAACTGTACTGGCCATTGTTTTAATTCGGATTTTATCTCCACATTCCGAACAGGTTTCTCTTCTCGTTCTATGGAATGAGCAGCTACTCCCGGACAGGTTCCGCTGGAACAGGATTCTTCTTCGATTTTGGGAATGGGAAGTCCTTTCCTGAGCAAGATGGCAACTGCCTGCCCGAAATATTCTTTCTGGTCGTGGTCTTTCAAATGTTTCAGATGTGCTTTGATCGTATTGGGCCCGGCTTTGATGATGTTTTCCATAACCTTTGCTTCATCGTAAGGTTCAGCTTCCCGCTCAACCGTTGTGATCGCACCTTCCGGGCATTCTCCTATGCAAGCGCCTAATCCGTCACAGAAAAGATCACTGATCAATCGTGCTTTGCCATCGATTATCTGCAATGCACCTTCCGGACAGTTAGGAATACACAATCCACAACCGTTACATTTTTCCTCGTTTATTTCAATAATTTGTCTTTTCATAATTTTTCCCTTTTTAGCTCACGGATCTTCACAGGTTTAACGGATTAAATTTAAATTTTTTTCTTATCCGTGTTTATCTGTGAGCTAAATTCATTATACCATGATAGTTTTAGCTGTTGGTTTGGGAAGTTTCATCACAAGCACGCGGACATCTTTATCCGTTTCGTTATAGATGCAATGAACAATATCTTTGGGGCTTTCGATGATATCGTCCTTCTTTACCTGAACTTTTTCATCCTCAACCATAATAGTGGGACTTCCTTCTAAAACATAGAAAGCAACATCAACCGGAGTAATATGTGGTTTCAAACTCTCACCGGCTTTCAAATGAAGGTGCATGATGAGTGTATGATTTTTATCATATAGTTTATAGGCATTAATTCCGTGTGGAGTTTTTGCTATTTCAAGTTCTTTGTAATTTCTAATTTTCATTTTTCTTCCTTTTTTTGCTCACGGATTTTCACAGATTGAACGGATTAAATTACAATTTTTTTCTTATCCGTATTTATCCGTGTTATCTGTGAGCTTATTTCTTCACAGTTCATCCTTTTTTTCTATTGAATAACCTGCTTTTTGAATTGCAGTTATTACACTATTATCATCGTATTCACCATCGAGCTGAACCAGTTTTTCTTTTAGAGAAATATTAATTTTTTCTATCCCCTGTATAGATTTAAGAGCATTCTCAATCGTATTAATACAATGTTGACAGGTCATATCCGATACTACATAATTTCCCTTCATGTCGATTATCTCCTTGTTTTTTTTGAAAAATTTATTTGATAGATTTATAATGATCGCTCGAATCATCAACCCGGAAAGAAGAATTGCCGAGAATGTTTTTAACCACATTGGAAGCATCTTCATTCCACCAGTAATCAGATTCATATCTTCCCCGGAAATTTTCCAGATGTGATCGACTATCAATCCAAAAAGAACTGCGGTAACTATTATAGCAAACAGATAAATGAACAAAATTCTCTTACCTAATTTTCCCGAAACAAAAGCCAAGGTAGCAGTATTAGTGGCAGGACCCGCGATAAGAAAGATCAAGCCTGCTCCGGGAGTCATTCCCTTGATGATAAGAGCAGCAGCAATAGGAATCGAACCGGTAGCGCAGATATACATTGGAATTGAAATTAGAAGCATTATAGGATAAGCGAGCCAGGGATTACTGAGATATTGTTCAATGAAATC
>CAYWPW010000274.1:0-3269 GCA_964460095.1 uncultured Candidatus Cloacimonadota bacterium | reverse complement strand
GGTGGAAACTGGTTTGAGGATTCTGATATTGTCTGGACAAATCAAATTGCCATTTATGATACAACCTGGATTAATGGTCCTAATGGAACCGTGCAAGACCATTCTGTTTTCGTGGAAAATCAACAGCTCTGGATAGAAGGGCAAATCAGCGGAAAGCAAACCTGGGGTTGTGCTGACACGATCTACATTGTCGGTGATATTACTTATGATGGAACATTGGTTGGTGATCCACCAGATGAAGACCCTGTTAATATGACAGATTACTTCGGTCTGGTCTCGGAAAAAAAGATTTTAATAAAGTATAAAAATATCGATCCATTTAATAATTTTGAAATAAATGATGATAATTGCAGTAGTATCTATCTTTATGGAGCTTTTACTGCCCTGGGACAAGGCGATACTCTAATTTATGGAAATAATGCCTGTCATTATGATGGAATATTTACCTTTGAATATCAGCACCCCCATGGTTCCTCTCCCAATTTTTTTGCAATGAGTCCATATACAGGTGACGATACACTGTACACTTATATAGATTTTCATAAATTCATTTATCCGATCATTCCGGTTGTACCACCTGTTTTTGAAGGTTTCAACCTACATGGAGGAGCTCCCACTACCCCCTATAATACTTGCGGTTTTCCTTATGAAAGTTCTGCTTATATAAATTCATATCCAAATAATAATCCCTCAGATTATGTTTTCCCTTATGGTACGGATTGGCCGGCTTACAATCCGGTTTGGCCCGAATCTGCTGAGAATATAGTTTTTGAAAGAGGAATCATTCATTTATTTGGCTCATTAGCTCAAAGAAGAAGAGGATATGTGCATCGCTCCGGTTGTGATCCATATAATCATCCGAACGGAAATGCAAATCCCAGTCCCTGGGATCTGGATAACTGGCATTACGATGGATGTCATCCATCAACCGGTTATTATAAAGATTATCATTATGACAGCAGGTTAATGAATAATTTAGTAGCTGATTATCCACATGTGAATATCGGGGGAACGGAACAAATTTTTAATGTGGCTCGTTCAATCGATAATGGTATAACCTTCCAAACACAATTTGAACAAACCTTCGAGCATATGATAACCGATATTAGTATAGACCAGGAAAATGACCTGGTTGTAATCGCCTATGGAACATCTTCTCCAGGGTTTTTGAACATTATTATTTCTACTGATAATGGAAATTCATATTTTGAGAATTCAACTGCGGAACTTTTAGCAGATTTAAAAAATATAAAAACTCATGAAAATGATATTTATCTATTTGGTTCAAGTCTGGTTTATGACCATCCGCTTGAAATTCAAGTTGATAAAATTGCAAAATATGATTATATTAATCATGTTACTGAATTATTGGAATTTTTTGTATACAGTGAAATTCATTTAAATAATTTTAACATCTCGGATTCCAATATCAAAGTCTATGAACGTGTTAATATCACAGAAAATCCTTTGAATTTTGACTTCATTTACGCCATTAATTCTGATGATTTTGAGTATAATTATACCTGGCAAAGTGATTTTTCCGGTATTAACCTTTCACCCTCTGCTAAAATAAGTATCAACTTTGATGAGAGTGATTCAATTTATGTAAGCTTTTTACGAACAGAATATGATTCAGATGGCTGGGGAGATTTGTTTTTGGTTTCCGGTTATTTAGATTATTTAACTTATATAAACAATGAAGAAGTGAATCCAATGATAATCGATATTTCAAGCTTTCCCAATCCATTTAATCCAACCACAACAATAAATTATTCTCTTAAAGAGAATTCAAGGGTTTCACTCAATATCTACAACATAAAAGGACAGAAAGTGAAGACACTTATCAGCAACCGACTTCCAGCTGGAGAACATTCTGTGGTCTGGGATGGAAGAGACAGCTTGGGTAAACCTGTATCATCAGGAATTTATTTCTATAAACTTAAAGCGGGTGGTTTTCGGGAAGTTAGGAAGATGATCTTGCTGAAATAAAAGAAGGAGATAGGAAGCAGAAAACGGAAAATAATTTAAGATAATCCCGGGAAAAGTTTAAAAACTCGACTCGGGATTTTCTTTTAGATATTTGCTTCTTCAACGAACCCGATGAAGAATGGGATGGGGATAGGCTGGGCAGAGTAAACTGAAAAAATCCAAATATCAAATTATAAATAACAAATAAATCACAAATAAATTTCAAATGACAAATTGTTTTTCGCGATGAGAACGCAGTTCGATATAAAAACTTTTTTTCAATAATAAAATTAAAAATTCCGATGGCTGAAAAAAAATAAAAAACCTTGCTATTTTCTTAATGGAATCTACAAAGTACATAGACTTTGGATTAGAATTTATGAAAATTTCTGAATTAAATAGAAGTATCAAAAAATGTAATAAATGCAGTTTAGCTGAAACCCGGATAAATGTTCTTTGCGGTGAAGGAAAGCTTGACGCAAAACTGATGTTAATTGCTCAAGCTCCGGGAGAAAATGAAGATAAACAGGGAAGGATGTTCATCGGACCTTCGGGAAAAGTTTTAGATGAATTATTGGAAAATGCTCAAATCAAAAGAAAAGAAATTTATATGACCAACCTGATAAAATGTATACTTCCCAAAAACAGAAAACCAAAACAGGATGAGATTGAAATTTGCTGTAAATATTTGGATGAGGAAATCGCTCTAATAAATCCTGATTTTCTTGTTCCTCTGGGATTTTATGTAACAAAATATATTTTTGAAAAATATTCATTTCCACAATTTTCAAAAAAAGAATTTCATGAAATAGTAGGTAAAATCGTATTAGCTGATAAAAAGAAAATCTTTCCTCTCACGCATCCTGCTGCTCTTCTTTATAAGGATTCTTTCAAAGATATTGTTGTAAAAAATTACAAAAAACTAAAGATACTTTCTTTCACCTGTAAGTGGTTTAATTTCTGTCCTTTGAAATGGTTTTATGAAAAAAATAGATTGGATAAAAAATGGATTGATCTTTATTGCCGGGGAGATTGGGAAAGTTGTGTTCGCTATCAAATGGAAGAAAGATATGAATATCATCCTGATAATATGCTTCCTGACGGTAGTATTGACGAAAAACTGAGAATATAAATGTTAGCAATAAAGTTTTTTCAAATAATGATATATTTCACTAAGTTAATCGTGCTGGGATGCTTATTGATGAAAATTTATAGAAATGATTTAGAATTTATCTGTAAACTCACCCTGTACAACTCACACATAGGTTACACTTTAAACCGGGCACATAGGTAACAGATTT
>CAYWPW010000273.1:0-3284 GCA_964460095.1 uncultured Candidatus Cloacimonadota bacterium | reverse complement strand
GGGTATTCTCTTTAAGAAAGTTAATATTGCCAGAGAAATTATGATGACTGATGCAATGGTTCTAGTTTCACATCCAACAGGTCATCTTGCAACAGGAATGGCAGGAGCAATAAAAAATCTCGGTATGGGGTTTGCCAGCAGAAAAGGAAAACTCAAACAACACTCTTCAATCAAACCTTACATTAAAGCAAAACTTTGTAATTTTTGTGAGCAGTGTTTCAAGTATTGTCCTGCAGATGCAATAATTGAAAAAGATAAAAAAGCTTTTATCATAACTGAAAAATGCATTGGATGTGGAGAATGTTTAACTGTCTGCAATTCTGATGCTGTAAAATATAATTGGGGAAAAGAATCTGCTGAGCTTCAAAAAAGTATGGCAGAATATGCATTGGGTGCAATAATCCAAAAAATGCAAAAATGTTTGTATCTGAATGTTTTAGCAAACATGACTAAATTGTGCGATTGTATGGATACAAATCAAAAAAGGATAATTGCTGATATTGGAATTTTGGGTTCAGATGATCCGGTAGCACTTGATCAGGCAACTTTAGATTTAACGAAGATGCACAACAAAAAGAATTTGGGAGAGATTTCATTTCCAAATCTTGATCCGGTAATTCAGCTTGAACATGCAGAAAAAATCGGATTAGGTTCCAGAAAATATCGTTTAATAAATATAAATTAAAAAAAAATTCAAAAAGGAGAAAGCATGACAAAAATAATAATTACATTTGCTTTATTAATGGGGCTTTTACCCATTATCGGATGTAATGAGCGTTTGGCTATTACGGAAGAATTCAAAGAAACTTATGAGGTGGAAAGTGGAACGAAGCTCAATGTTTCAAATAGTAATGGAGGAATATCCATTTCAAAGTGGGAAAATAGTTGTGTCGAAGTTTTTGCTATTAAAAAAACTTATTTAAATGAAGATGAATTAAAAAAAGTTGAAATTATCATCAATCGAGAAAACGATGAATTTAATATCAAAACTGAATATCTTACCAAAAACCCAAAAGTCTCTGTTTCCTATGAAATTAAAGTTCCTTTCGGTATTTTAGTGAATGATATACTCACTTCAAATGGAAAGATCAGTTTGCAAGGCACAACCGGAAACTCAATTTTAAAAACCTCCAATGGAAAGATTTTTGTAAGAAATGTTGATGGCATTATTAATGCCAAAACAAGTAATGGGAAAATTTCTATTTTAGAAACAAAAGGGATAATTCTCGCACATACCTCAAACGGAAAAATTGAAGTTGAACTGCCGGATATAGTCGATCAGGATATTGACGTTTCAACGAGTAATGGAGCCATAAAAATCTATCTCTCTCCAGAAACTAATGCTGAATTGGAAATGAAAACATCTAACGGAAAAATTTCATTAAACGACATTAAATTAGTTGTCAGCAAAATATCATCAACCCACGTAAAAGGTGAGCTGGGAAATGGTGGAAACAGAATTAATATCAGAACATCAAATGGAAGTATTAATCTTTATAGCAAAAACAATCCTGGAGCAATTTAGAACGAAATATATGGAGTGAAAATGTTTTGTCCCAAATGCAAAGCAGAATATGTTGAAACAATTTCAGTTTGTCCGAATTGTAATTTGAAATTAGTAAAAAAACTCTCTGAAAATCCAGCAGACAATTTCATCGAATTTGTGACGATTTTAAAAACCGGAAACCAGGCAATTACTGCAATTGCAAAATCTATTTTAGATGAAGCAGAAATAAAATACTTTGCAACTGGTGAACATATGCAGGGTGTTTTTGGAATGGGATTGGGTTTTGCTCCCAGTGCCACGTTCGGAGAAGTTGAAATAAAAGTTAGCAAAGAAAATCAGGAAATCGCTGAAAAATTACTTGAAGATTTGAAGAACGAAGAGTAATTGTACAAGAATGATAACATTTCCCTTTTCAAATTCAGTAATCAAATTTATTGAAAAAAATATAGATATGGATTGTAATAGACAAATTTTTATAAAAAATCAGGATAATAAGCTGATCTTCCTTCTAAACTCATCCTGCTGTCCTTCTCTTTTTGATGGAAATATGAAAGATATTCCAAAGAGAATTAACATAAGAAAAGCAAGAAGAAATTCAACTTAGGAAATGTTAGTAAGAATGATTTCAGAATATCTGTATTTATTTAGAAAAAGTTTTAGTTTTATACGTTTGATAAATCTCATTAAGATTTTTATATCTTATTATTTATCCATCCTCATCAAAAAAAGTATTGTCTGGGGTTTTCCGCCAATCGTAATGATCGAGCCAACTAATATCTGCAATCTCAAATGCCCGATGTGTCCATCCGGAAATGGTTCTTTAAAACGTGAAAAAGGATATATGGATTTTCCTTTATTCCAAAAAATAATAGATGAAATTGCGAAAAAATCTTTTCAGGTTGTTCTGTGGAATCAAGGTGAGCCGTTTCTTAATGAAGATTTCTTGAAAATGTCAAAGTATGCATCAGATAAAGGTTTAATCACTTTAGTTTCTACGAATGGAAATTATCTTCCGGATGCTCATGAATTAGTAAAAGCAGGAATCGATATTCTGGTAGTTTCTTTAGATGGAGCTACTCAGGAAACTTATAACAAATACAGAGTAAATGGCGATCTGGAAAAAGTTCTGGAAAATGTGGAAAAAATTGTAAAAGCAAAGAAAGAAAATAAATCTCATACACCTTTCATAAAATGGCAGTTTATCGTGATGAAACATAATGAGCACGAAATTGAAAAAATAAAAAACCTGGCAAGAAAGCTTGGAGTGGACAAACTCCAATTGAAATCCGTGCAAATTTATTCCAAAGAAGATGTTCAAAATTTCTTACCGGAAAATCCGAAATTCAGGCGTTACAAAATAGAAGGTGATGATTTTGAATTGAAATTCGGCATTAAAAACAGATGTCGCAGATTATGGTCTCAACCAGTTGTAAATTGGAACGGAGAAATCGCTGTTTGCTGTTTTGATAAAGACATCAAACATAAGATGGGTAATATCAAAAAAACATCATTGCAAGAAATCTGGAAAAATCAGGCATTTCAGCAAATCAGGAATGAGATTCTGACAGACAGAAAACAGCATGAAATGTGCACTAATTGTGGTGAGGGAATAAAACTGAAAATCAAAGAAACGAATGTTAAGCTGAAATAAAGGCTGCCTTTATAGTGGATATTTTGAAAGAATGAGACTTGACTTAAGACGGAGTCTTGAGTTAAGTTGAAATGTTTCAGTGGATTAGAAAACTTAAGTCAAGTCAGCTAAAGCAAACTTAACTCA
>CAYWPW010000272.1:0-3304 GCA_964460095.1 uncultured Candidatus Cloacimonadota bacterium | reverse complement strand
AAGGGTGAATAGCAATCTCAAACTTGCAGAAATCAGGCTGAATAATGCTAAAAAAGATGTTGAAGATAAAACAGCACTTTTCCACGATAATTATATCTCTCAGAATGAACTTCGAGAATATGAGGATAACCTGGAAGAAGCACAAATAGCTTATGATGCAGCAATGCAGCAATATGAACTGATCAAGGAAATAGAAACAGAAGAAAACGTTTCGAAGATCATCTCAACCGCTTCCGGCACAATTATCCAAAAAATGGTCGAAGAAGGAGAAATGGTTGTTTCCAACACTGGTTCTTATTCGGCTGGAACTGTAATTATCAAATTAGCTGACCTGGAGCGGATGGTTGTAAAATCGCGCATTAATGAGGTGGATATTTCCAAAATTAGAAAAAATCAGAAAGTCGAAATCCAGGTGGATGCATATCCGTATGATAAGTATTTTGGAAAGATAACAAAGATCGCAACCATGGCAATTACTTATAATAATGTGAAAGTTTTTCCAATTGAAATCGAAATTGAAAATGTGGATGAAAAACTAAAACCCGGAATGACTGCCAATATCACTATTATCGGCAAAACAAAAAAGGATATCCTGGTTATTCCCATCAGATCTATTTTCAGCGATGAAGAGGGTCAGGACATTGTATATAAAGTTGTGAATGATTCGATTGCTGAAAGTATTATGATTAAAACAGGAATCAATAATTTCCAGCAGGTTGAGATTATTGAAGGACTTGCTGAAGGTGATAGCATTTCTTTTTCCGAACCTAAAAAAGAAGAAGATGATAAAATGAAGTTCAGGATGGATTAGATTGTAGTTTAGAGGGTTGAGGAGATTTAAAGCAAATAGGTGCAGGAAATTTTCGCAACAAGATTAATGATGATAGGTTTAGCTTTATATCTATGATTCATGCACAATTAATAGATGTAACCATAGGTTAGTTATCTACAATGTAAAGTTTGCGTGGAATGCAGACGAAGTACATTTATAGAGGTAAATTATGGATTTAATACAATGTCCTTTATGCAATTTTCAAAATGCAAAGAAAGTAAGAACCGATGATGGTGAAATGCAAGTTTGGATCAATTGTTCAAAATGTGGATATTTTGTAATCATGGATTATGAACTTTATAAGGATCTCTATAAATCATATCCTAAAATAAAAGAGCTAATATACGCTATAAAGAAAATAAGCAGCAATACTAATTATATTGAGTTACATTACGATAAACTAGAAGAAATAATTTTTAAAGTTAATTATCCCAAAACAATTGATGATAAAACTGATTTATTATTAAAATTCATTATTGATAATGAAGAAGATTTAAATAATGGTTGTGTAATATCAAGTGAGCACTTAGGAGAATTTGCATTAGAAAATTGTAATGATCTAGACGGATTAATTAGTTATGCAGCAGTCGAATGTGAACTAATAAATACTGAAAGAAAATTCTCTGATGGTGGAGCAATTTGTAAGTTAACAAAAAGTGGTAGGCAAAGACTTAAAGAATTAGAGCAAATATCTAAAAACGATAAAAATAAGGTTATCATTGTGAAAAATTTAGATTTCTCAGAAACAATGATGAAAGCTTTGGAAAATGCTGAAAATGAAATAGTTAAAGGTAATCCTGACCATGCACATGATCGAATGCATACCTTTATCCATGATTATTTAATCCAATTATGCTCAAGATTATCATTAAAACCCAATAGCAATCGACCAGATATTTTAGAACTTTTTTCTCTAATACAACAACATTTAAACAAGAATGAATCAAGCAAAGTGACAATCACAATATTGAGATCATTAGCAAAAGCCCTTAAGGAGATAAATGATATTAGAAATAAAAAATCATTAACTCATCCAAATATAATACTAAAGAAACCCGAAGCAATGTTTGTAATTAATACTGTAAAAACAATTTATGTTTATCTTGAAGAGAGATTCAATTAACCTGATTCAATTATTTAATTACCTAACAATGTGTTTGTGGTTGGATTAAATTGTTTGCTTTCGTTTGAATCTCTTGATTATAATTTTGGTCGGTTCACCTTTGATGGATTCTTCCGAATCCGTAGCACGCTGGTCGCTCCCCAAAAAGAGATTAAAAAAAACATAAATAAAAGAAAACTATGGAAAGCTTGTAAGAGATTGATTTCGACTTAAAATTTTGGCAAGATCAAGATGAGAAAAATAACTATATCATCCCTCAACCGACCGGATTATCCTGATTTATCAGAAAACGGATTTGAATGTATTTGTAGGGAACGGTTTTAAACCGTTCCAAAATAAACCAACAATCGAGAAATCCAAAATGAACCAACAACCGAGAAATCCAAAATGAACCACCAATCAAAAAAGGAACAGTTTAAAACTGTTCCCTACGAAAATTGTTTTTTGGGGTGATAAAATGAATTATAACCGCAAACGTAACCGATTGCAGAATTATGATTATTCCACGCCGGGATATTATTTTGCGACCATTTGTACGAAAGGAATGCTGGAATATTTTGGACGAATGCAGAATAACGAAATGGAATTGAATGATAAGGGTCGTATTGTTCAAAAATGCTGGTTGGATTTACACAACCATTATAAGAATTGTAAGCTACATGCATTTGTAATTATGCCAAATCACATTCATGGAATTATTGAAATTGTAGGGAACGGTTTTAAACCGTTCCAAAATAAACCAACAACCAATAAAATCCAAAATGAACCAACAACCAACAAAAGGAACGGTTTGAAACCGTTCCCTACGTATGGTTTATCTGAGATTATACGTGGATTTAAAACATTTTCATCAAAGAATATTAATCAAAAATCAAAACATAAATTTACATGGCAAAAATCATTCTACGACCACATTATCCGTAACGATGAAGAATTGATCAGGATATCAGATTATATTGAAAAAAATCCGCTGTTATGGAAACAGGATGAATATTTTATAAAAATTTAAATCAGGAGCTACAAAATGCACTACAATAAACTAACAGAAAAGATTATCAATGAATTGATTGATATTGTGGGAAAGAACAACCTCATAATAAATAAAGAAGAGATGGAAGATTACATTTGTGATGAGATGAGCATTCCCCAGAAATTCTATCCGGAAATCATTGTAAAACCAATAAACGCTCTGGAAATTTCACAAGTTTTAAAGTTGGCAAATGAAAATAAAATTCCTATAACTCCAAGAGGAAGCGGAACAGGTTTGAGTGGGGGAGCAGTAGCAATCCTGGGAGGAATTCTACTTTCTCTGGAGAGAATGGATAAAATCATTGAAATAGATGAAGATA
>CAYWPW010000271.1:0-3316 GCA_964460095.1 uncultured Candidatus Cloacimonadota bacterium | reverse complement strand
ATTCATAAAATTCTTGACGAAGTTTAACATTATGTAATTTATACTTTATCTTGAGATTAAGGAATTATTAATGAAATTACCTGAATTTGATGTTGTTCAAATTTATAAAAAATGGTATGTCCTTTTAATTGCAGCTTTCATTATTACAACGATTTCATATTTGATTGGAACCACAGGTTTCTTCAAAGAAGTAGAACTAAAACTTACAGACTATCGTTTCAGGCTCGATCCGGTTCCTGCAAAAGCTGATTCCAATATTGTAGTCGTAGCAATCGATGACGGCAGCATCGATTTCTTCGCAAAAAATGGAATTCCCTGGCCCTGGCCCCGCTCCTATTATGGTTATATTATAGATTATTTCACTCGCTCAAATGCAAAAGCTGTTTTCTTTGATGTCATTTTTGATTCGGCGGATACGGAAAGAGAAGAAACTTCTTCAGAACAAACCGATGGTGATTTTGCCAATGCCATGAAAAATAACCGGAATGTTTTTTTAGCAACTAAACTTACGGAAGATTCTACTAAAGTCAGTCCTGTTCTAAATAATTTTTCTCTAAATATTTATGGAGAGAAATATCCATTTGAAAATATTTATTTAGGATTGCGAGAACCGATCGATGTTCTTCTGAATGCTACAAAATCGGTTGGAGTGATAAATGTGATTCCGGACCGTGATGGCGTAATCCGAAAAGTTCCCATCTTACAAAAAGTAAAAAATAATATTCTCCCACAATTGGCTTTCAGCGTCTTTCTAAATCAAAGAACAGACTCGCTTTTTATTCAGAAGAAGCATTTAGTTTTGGATACTCTTTCCATTCCAATCGATAAAAACGGACAATACCTGGTGAATTGGTATGGCGAGAATGCCTTTAAATATTATCCTTTCCAAGCTGTGATTCAATCAGCTTCTGCTGTTTATTCGGGCAATACTCCTCTTCTTCCGTCAGATGTTTTCAAAGATAAATATATCATAATCGGAGCAACAGCTTCCGGTCTGAACGATCTTCGTGCAACTCCGATTTCTTCTTTTCTGCCTGGGATGGAAATCTGGACAACAATTTTGAGTAACTTCATTAATCAGGATTTTGTTAAAGTTGTTCCCATTTGGTTTACTTTGATGTTTACTTTGATAATATGCTTTCTGGCTAATTTCACTATCACACATTTTCCGATGAAACAGAGTAATTTTTTATTGTTTTTACTACTGGCTTTTATCACATTATTAAATTATTTTCTCTGGAAGAATAACAGGATTTTACTGAATTTCATTATCCCGATAATGGGATTTGTTCTATCTTACGGATTTTATGTGACAATCAGTTACCTGGTTGAAGGTAAAGCAAAAGCTGAAATCAAGAAAATATTTACACGTTATCTCAGCCCGGATGTAATAGACGAACTGGAAAAACATCCGCACAATGTAGAACTTGGCGGTAAAGAAATCGAAGCAACAGTAATGTTCTCGGACATTTATGATTTTACAACTTATTCTGAGGGAAAGACTCCAACAGAAGTAGTGAAAAACTTAAATGAATATTTTGATAAACTTACAAATTTTGTGCTCGATAATGACGGACTTTTAGATAAATATACAGGTGATGGAATTATGGCGCTTTTTGGTGTTCCTATTTTCAGGAAGGATAACGCTTTAATTGCTTGCAAAGCTGCCATCGCTCACAAAAAATACTGCCAGGAAATTTCAAAGAAAAAGAATCTTACAGTGTCAGAGCAACTTCATCTTGGCACAAGATTGGGAATAAATACAGGTTCGATAATCGCTGGAAATATTGGCTCCATAAGAAGAATGGACTACACTGCAATCGGTGATGCGGCAAATGCAGCTTCAAGATTGGAAGGTGTAAATAAATTCTATAAAACAGATATAATTATCAGCGAAAGCACTTATGAACTTGTAAAAAATGATGTTATTTGCCGCGACCTGGATATTGTGCGAGTAAAAGGAAAGACTCTGCCAACAAAAATTTATCAGCTTATTGATGAAAAAAATGGAAATTCAAAACCGGAATGGATTGCCCAATACGAGCAAGCCCTTGAAATGTATAGAAATGCAAAATGGAAAGAAGCTATAAAGATATTTGAAAAATTGGCAAATGCACCTCTTGAAGATAAACCCTCAAAAGTTATGCTTGACCGTTGCATGAAGTTAAGAAAAACTAATCCAAAAAATTGGGATGGTGTATTAACATTGGAGACGAAATGAAAAAAACAGTTTTTATTTTTTTGGTTTTACTGATTTCTTTAAACATTTTATGTCAGGAAACAGCCACAGTAAAAAGAGATAGAGCAATCGTGCGTAATGGTCCGGGCTCATTCTTTGAGACAATTGCTGAACTTTCTAATGGAACAGAATTTACAATCCTGAAAAAAGAAAATGGCTGGCTCCAGATTCAAGCTGATGAAATTAGTGGTTATGTTTCGGAAAAAGTTACGGAAGAGAGACAAGTTCAGAGCGATATTTTTTCTATGATGGGCTCTCAAACTGCATCGTTAAGAGTTTCTCAACATGGGATGTCCGCTGGTGTAAAAGGATTTGCAGAAAGATTCACCAAGAAATTTGATGGTAATCCAAACTTCCTGGAAACGTATTTGGCTTTTCAGATGAATGTGCAGGATTTCCGCGATTTCAGGCATAAGACATATCAGAATTTTAATCGCAAAAACAATCTTGGAAAAGTTGATATTCCTCCTTACGAGGGACGAAATTATTTCTCCTTTTCAGAGGAAGGATTTGGTTTGGGAATTGCCTCCAGGATTTCTACACTTGGACTTTATGAAAATAAAGAGATGCAGGAATACATCAACCAAGTTGGCAATATTATTGTAGAAGCGAGTGATGCCTTTGATATCCAATTCAAATTTTTTATTTTGGATACGGATAAAACTAATGCATACGCTTGTCCGGGCGGAATCGTTTTTGTTACCAGGGGAATATTAAATAATATCCGGACAGAAGCGGAACTTGCTTTTGTATTGGCACACGAAATCGCTCATGTAGCTCGTCATCACGGAATGATAGAGAGCGAAAAAAGAAAACATCACATCAAATCTGATGATGCTTTTGCTGAAATGGATGAGGAAATGGTTCATGATGTTTCCGATGAAGAGATCAAAAAGACAGAACAGGAAATGGAAGCATTATCTTTCGAGATTTTTGAAACGATTTTTCAGGGACGATTGGAAGCTTATGAAGAAGATGCAGATTATATAGGAATGATCTATGCTACGCGTGCCGGTTATGATAGCCGTCAAATCCTGAATCTTCTGCATAGACTCGCTCAAGAAAATACCGAATCTA
>CAYWPW010000270.1:0-3321 GCA_964460095.1 uncultured Candidatus Cloacimonadota bacterium | reverse complement strand
CCATAGCTGTCTGGTCTATTTGAGGAGAATAGAATAAAATTATCTTCGGGATCGATATAAGGACAAAATTCGCTATTGCTTGTATTGATAACTGCTGGCAATGCTTCGGGAGCTTGATAGTTGCCCCCTATGAACCTGGTACAATAAAGATCACTTTCACTTTCAAAATAAATGTCTTTACTTCTGTTAATGCTAAATTGCCAACCAAGATCACTTCCTGGTGGAATTGGAATTTGCAGAGCAATTGGTGCAGTCCAATCATCGTTTACTTTAGTTGTCATAAAAATAAAACCACCAGGACGTGTAGAAATAAAATATAAAGTATCTCCTGTAACAGAAAACGTCGGGCAGTTATCAGCATAATCCGATGTTACAAACCAGGGAGTTTCCGGTACTGTCCATTCTTCGTTTTCCACTTTCATGTAGTTAAGCTCTATATATTGAGCAGCATAATATTTCACGAAAAACATTTCGTCACCATCTGGTGAGAAGATCGGTGAACTATGCCACCACCAATCTGCATTTGCCTGCAGTTCTACAGGTGGAAATCTCTCAGGATCCATTCCTGGTGGGGTTTGACCCAGATATAACCAATCCTGTGCTGTAAGATTAACACTAAATAAGATTATTAAAATAATAATCCAAAAACTACAATAGATTTTTATCATTTTTCCTCCTATTTCTGCATTACGAAGACAAACTTCGTTATGAGAATTACTGTTGAGTGAACTTTCTTGTTCGCTATTTGTACTACTAAGAAAAATCGACCTACTCATACTTCAAAGCATTCACCGGATTTGTATTTGCCGCTTTTAAGCAACGAAGTGAAACAACGCTAACTGAAGCAATCAAAGTAATAACTCCGGATAAAATGAAAGGGATAGCACTTAGGTCGATGCGGTATGCAAAATTCTGCAGCCAGGAAGAAACTAAAAACCAGCTGAGAGGAAAAGCCAGAACCATTGATGAGAATATAAGCTGGATATAACGAATAGAAAAAAGTGAAACAAGCTGGGAGACTGTACTACCCAGAACTTTGCGAATTCCGATCTCTTTAGTCTTTTGAACGATAAAGAATGAGACAAGCCCAAACAAACCAAATGTAGCAATGGCAATTCCTAATAGGGCTACCATTCCAACAACCATGCCGATCTGTATCTCATGTTTATAGAGTTTATCGAAATCATCATCTAAAAATGAGTAAGAAAATGGTGTTTCTGGAAATTCATCATCAAACGTTTTTTCAATCTGTTTTAATGTAGTCGGAAGATCACCCTGGTTCACCGATAAAGTTAGAGTGTTATAGAGTGATTTTTCAATATCCAACACCAAAGGTGTAACTTTTTCCTGCATTCCTTTAAAGTGAAAATCGCTGATCACACCAGTGATCGGCTTAGTTTTACGGTGATAATGAGAAGAGAATTCAGTGCCTAAAGCTTCTTCAGGGGAATTAAATCCTAATAATTTCATCCCAGTTTCATTGATTATGTAACCGTTGTCTGCATTCGGTTCAAATTTATTTCCAGCCAGAATTTCCAGTTTGAATTCATCGATAAAATTCGTATCGGTGGTAATAACGTTGAACCACTTGGATTCGGCATCAGCAATATCTACTCTTGTTAAATAATATCCACCTCTTGTACTTCCGGGAACACCAGATGAAACGGTAGCACCAGTTACATTTGGAATGCTTGTGAAAGCAACTTTGATATTCTCTTTGTCATTGCGCAATCGTTCTAAATGCGTTTTAAAAGGAATCACAATTTTTTGCTCTTTATCAAATCCTAAACTAGTACCTCGCATGAATTCCAATTGCCGGTAAATAAAAAAAGAAGAAGTGAGAAAAGCCAGAATCACAGTGAATTGGATGATCACCAGAATTTTCTGCAGCAGCGATCCTTTGCCATGAGTTAGAAGATTCCCACGCAGGATATTGTATGATTTGAAAGTGGTGAGAACAAAAGCGTTATAACTTCCGGAAAGCATCACAATCAGTGCCAGCAATCCTATTGATGCCAATATCACTTTCAGATTGAAGAAAGCAGTTAATTGCATTTGAGAACCGGTTAATGAATTGAATAAAGGCAACAATAACTCCACCAGACAAAAAGCTAGAAGGAAGGACATCATAGCGTAAATAAAAGACTCTGTGTAGCATTGAAGAATCAGTTGATACTTTCTTGCTCCGACGATTTTGCGGATTCCCAACTGCTTAATATTTTTCATACCAATGGATACGGAAATATTAATGAAATTCAAGCAGCCAATGAGTAATACAACTAGAGCAATAATGGAATAGATCTTGATATGATACCAGTTTCCAGCTGGAATTATCTTATATTTCACATTTGTATCCATATGAATTTTAGTAAGCGGCTGCAAATACATTTTATAATCAATCCATTCTCTACCGGTGATCTTTTTATATTCCTCATAAGCAAAATCTGCCAGATTTTCAAGTTGATGATTTAAATCGGAAAGTGAAGTATTTTCTGCCAATTTAATATAAGTATTTTTGCTGTGATGATCTCGCCAGTATTCATCTATCCAGGGCAGATGCTGACGCATTGAGCTCATACTCAGCAACATCGTTATCGGAATATGGGTGTTGGAGGGTGAATCTTTGATCACGGCAGTGACGGTGTAATCTTCTCTCACGACGGGGATGTACCAATCATAATCTATCTCAATATTCAATATTTTACCGATAGCATTCTCTTCACCAAAATACTTCATTGCCATTGATTCTGTTAAAATCACAGAATTGGGATCATTCAACGAAGATTCGGCATCTCCTTGCAGGAAATTGTAGCTGAATATTTCCGTGATTTCCGGATCAGCAAAATAAATATCAGTTTCGAAATACCTATTCTCACCACTTTCCACCAGTACATTACGTTTATTTTCGAAAGGTGGAATTAACCTGCCCATATCTTCGATTAAAGGTGAAGATTCAACTAACATTGGTCCAACCGGGCCGGCTACTGAGTTGGAGTAAAACTCGCCTGTTTGTGCGTGGTGATAGAATTCCACACGGTAAATACGATCCGCATCCTGATGGTAATTATCGTAATTCAACTCGTGATGAACATAACTGAAGATAAGCACACAACAGGCAATTCCCAAGCTTAAACCCAGAATGTTAACGACCGCATATCCTATGTGTTTGCGGATATTTCGTAAAGATAAAGATATAAAGTTTTTTAACATAATTTAACCCCTCATTCCAAATTTTAATTCATTATTCATATTTAAGCGCTTTCACAGGATTTGAATTTGCAGCTTTGATAGTTTGAAAACTAACTGTAAAGATAGCTATGA
>CAYWPW010000269.1:0-3333 GCA_964460095.1 uncultured Candidatus Cloacimonadota bacterium | reverse complement strand
AGTATAGAATTACAGTTAACAAATAAATTTGGAAATGTTTCTTATTCATATAATAATTCCCTTCGCTGGTTCAATCCAGCAGCTGCTGGATTGAACCAAACTTTTAGGAGCAATCTTCAAGATTGCTCCAGCAATAAATAAAACCTTCGCTGCAATTCTAAAGTGATCGGACCCGGTTCCCCGTTTCCAATCTTAAGATCATCAACCTTAACAACCGGTGAAATTTCCACTGTTGTACCCACAATCATCAGCTCATCTGCTTCTTTTAATTTTGTTTCAGCAATTGGAGATTCAACAACAGGAATATTCATTTTTGAGCATAAATCTAAAACAACCTTTCTGGTTATACCGGCAAGAATGCAATTATTTATTGGATGAGTGAAAAGCTGTCCCTCAAATACAGCACAGAAATTTGTATGAGTGCCTTCTGTAATGATGCCATCGCGCACAAAAACAGCTTCATCCGCCACATTATCTTTTGCCTGCTGCCTGGCAAGCACATTAGGAAGTAATGCTACAGATTTGATATCGCACCGTTTCCATCTCGTTTCAGGTACAAGAATGATTTTTATTCCTTTTACCAATTTTTGCGGATCATAATGAAAAACAGAAGCAGCAACATAAACTGTGGGAATTGTTTTTTCTTTTGGAAAAAAATGTGTACGCGGTGCTTTTCCCCGTGTGACCTGAATATAAATTAAAGCTTGTCCTTCACTTAAGTTGTTTATTCGAATTAATTTTTCAGCTACTTTTTTCAGTTCGTTAATTTCAGAATATGTAATTCGCAGCTCCCGCAGACTTCTTGCCAATCTCTTAAGATGTTCATCCAGTTTAAATAATTTTCCTTCATAAGAACGAATAACCTCATACGCACCATCTGCAAACAAAAAACCACGATCATCTGGTGATATATGAACCTCTTCTTTGGAAATAAATTCTTCATTAAAATAAACTATCATTTAAACTAATCCTTTCAATTTCATTTAAACAGCATATCCACCTCATCCCAGCCTTCTCCTATCGAGGAGAAGGAGCAAAAATTTCCTCTCCTTTTAGGAGAGGATCAAGGTGAGGTAAAAAAAATCTATTTTGGCAGAACCTTTAAAGATAATCTTTATCCTTTTAACTTCTTAACTAAAGAAGCGACTCTTTTACCCAGTTTGATTCCATCCTGCACAGCTCTTTCGTCTGGAGATCCTGTACAGGCAACTCCGTAGTGTCCGCTTGCATCTAAGGGGTCTCCAACGATAATCATACCATAGATGAGCATAGCTTGAATAATGGACATAATGGTTGTCTCTTTCCCGCCTGTGTGATGTGCAGAAGTTGCGAAAGCAGCTCCGATTTTATTTTCCATTTGTTTTCGCGTACCAATTAGTCTATCAAAAACATCTTTTAACTCTGCTGCCATTGTTCCAAAATATACAGGTGAACCGGCAATAATACCTTCGGAATTAAGGAAATCTTCTTTATTAATTTCTGCGGCTGGTTTCAAAACGCATTCAACTTCTTCTACTTCCTGAACACTACTCGCAATTGCTTCAGCTAATTTCTTGGTATTTCCACCACGTGAATAATACATTACTAAAACTTGCATTATATTCTCCTCCTAAGATTTTTATCCAAAAAACAATTAATATTGTCAAATTAAAAAAATCTCTGAAGAAAATAATTCATTTCATAAATTCAAACAAACTTATTATACAAGAAATTATCTTAATATAAACAACTAACATTTCCCAGTTCGTTTTCAGCCATCTAACTTTTTGGAGGAAAAACAGAAATGTCTTGCAGTAAAACAGATTTTACGAGAGATTAGGATAATATGTTAATCTTTCTTTTAAACTCACCCTGCCTGTCTGGGCGTAGCTTTAGCGGAGACTGGCTGTCCTTCTCTTAAAAAAAGAGAAGGAACATAAGTAAAATTGGAAGAAAAATATTAGAAAAAAATAGCAAGAATTCATCCCTCTCTTATGCTAAAGAGATGGACTGAGGGTGAGTTAGATATATTGAAAAATTCACCTGAGAAATGTTAATAAATTATTTGAAGTCCATTTTATGATAAAACATTTCACTTGACGAAATTTATTAACCAAAAGATTTTCTGAAAAGAATTTTCTATTTATTTAAAGATGGAGGAATTATGGATTATTTTTTAAGCGAAGATGAGCTTGAAATAAAAGAACTTAGTCGCAAAATTGCTGAAGAAAAGATTAAGCCTGTTCGGGCAAAATATGACGAAGAAAATTCATTTCCCTGGGAAATCGTAGAAGTTTTCCGACAGACAGACCTGTTTGCTGTTCTCGTTCCAGAGGAATACGGCGGAATCAGTGGGAAGGTAATTGATGTTGTCATAGTTACAGAGGAACTCAGCCGTGTTTGCGGAGGAATTGGTCTTTCTCTGGGTGGTTCCGGCTTAGGAATATACCCGATTTTGATCTCCGGCAGCGAAGAACAGAAACAGAAATATCTGCCTCAGATTGCCAAAGGAGAAAAACTGGCTGCTTTCGCTCTCACTGAAGCAAATGCCGGCTCAGATGCAGGTGGAATCGAAACCACTGCTATCAAAGATGGAGATCATTATATCTTAAACGGAACAAAACAATGGATAACAAATGGTGGAGAAGCAGAGATATACACTGTATTTGTTTTAACTGATAAATCAAAAGGTGCACGCGGAGCATCCTGTTTTATCGTGGAAAAAGGAACTGAAGGTTTCAGCTTTGGCAAAAAAGAAGACAAGATGGGAATCCGCGGCTCAGCAACCAGGGAATTAATATTTGATAACTGTCGTGTTCCCAAGGAAAATCTAATAGGGCGAGAAGGTCATGGCTTCATGGTAGCAATGAAAACTTTTGATAAATCACGACCTATGGTGGCATCTCAAGCTGTGGGAATAGCTCAGGGTGCATACGAAGAGGCTGCCCGTTACACCAAGGAACGCCGTCAGTTCGGAAAACCTATTTCTTCTTTCCAGGCAGTTCAGTTCATGCTGGCAGATATGGCAACCCAGATCGAGGCAGCGAGAGCATTGGTTATGGCTACTGCTCGAATGATAGATGCAGGTGCCAAAAGATATGCCAAAGAATCTGCCATGTGCAAGGTTTTTGCTTCTGATATGGCAATGAAAGTAACTATCGATGCTGTTCAAATTCTGGGTGGTTACGGTTATATGAAAGAATATCCGGTTGAGAAAATGATGCGCGATGCAAAAATTACTCAAATCTATGAGGGTACAAACCAAATTCAGCGTTCGATTATTGCGTCTAATTTATTGAAGGAATTCTAAGTAATACTCTTTTGGTTTTGATCAATATTTAAGGTATATTATTT
>CAYWPW010000268.1:0-3344 GCA_964460095.1 uncultured Candidatus Cloacimonadota bacterium | reverse complement strand
CACTAATTAACTCGAATGAACACGAACAGAAAAATATCGAATTTTAATTTTGTTTGCTAATCTTGAAAAGGTTTAAAAGACTTTTCTTCCTGCTGAACCTTTTCAATGGTTGTCGCATCTTGTTACCAAAGTCTCTTTGGTAACAAAATGAATTGAGAAACTCTGTTTCAAGTTGTTGAAAGGAATGAAATGACTTCGAGTTGAGAATGAAAAACAGCATACCTTTGAAAAGTCTATTTGAGAGAATTCCTCAGTGAGTTAAATATTTCTATTTTTTCTTCTGCAATCTCGCCCATTCATCACGCAGAGTAACCGTGCGGTTGAAAACAAGTTTACCAGGTTTAGAATCTTTTGAATCCACGCAGAAATAACCCTGTCTTTCAAATTGAAAACGTTCACCCTGTTTAGATTTTGCTAAACCAGGTTCGAGTTTGCAATCCTTCAAAACATTCAGAGAATTAGGATTCAAACATTCTTTGAAATCTTTGTTTTCCAAACCTGGATCCGGAACAGACAATAGGTAAGAATATAATCTAACTTCCGCTTCCAAAGCGTGTTTTGCAGAAACCCAATGCAAAGTTGCTTTCACTTTTCTGCCATCCGGAGCTGAACCACCTTTTGTTTTAGGATCGTAAGTGCAGTGTAATTCAGTCAAATCTCCATTTTCGTCTTTTACTGCATATTCGCATTTGATGAAATATGCATATCTCAAACGAACTTCGCGACCGGGAGTTAAACGGTAAAATTTCTTAGGAGCATCTTCCATAAAATCATTCTTTTCGATGTAAATAATTTTCGAGAAAGGAACTTTCCGACTTCCCGCAGAAGCATCTTCAGGATTATTTATCGCATCCATTTCTTCAACTAAATCTTCAGGATAATTATCGATTATAACTTTTAAAGGATTCAAAACTGCCATAACTCGAGGGGCACTTTTATTCAGGTCCTCTCGAATAGTATGTTCCAATAATGCCATATCAACCAAACTCTGGCGCTTGGCAAGTCCAATGCGATCACAAAATGTGCGAATAGATTCCGGTGTATATCCACGTCTTCTCAAACCGCAAATCGTAGGCAAGCGAGGATCATCCCAACCGGAAACAAAACCTTCATTTACAAGTTCCAGAAGCTTGCGTTTGCTCATCACGGTATAATTCAAATTTAGTCGCGCAAATTCGATTTGTTGCGGATGATAAACATTTAAGGCATCCAGAAACCAGTCATATAATGGTCTGTTATTTTCAAATTCGATTGAGCAGAGAGAATGAGTAATTCGCTCGATAGAATCCTCGAGACAGTGAGCAAAATCATACATTGGATAAATATTCCACTTGTCACCGGTTCGATGATGTTTTTTCCTACGAATCCTGTAAATAAGAGGATCACGCATCAACATATTGGAAGCATCCATATCGATCTTGGCACGCAAAGTATGAGTTCCATCCTCAAATTCACCATTTTTCATCCGCTCCAATAAATCCAGATTTTCTTCGATAGAACGAATTCTATACGGACTTTCTTTTCCCGGTTGTTTTACAGTTCCTCGATATTCGCGAATTTCTTTTTCGCTTAAACTGCAAACATAAGCCTTGCCTTCTTTGATAAGTTGAATCGCATATTCATACATTTGGTCAAAATAATCCGAAGCATGATACAAGCGATCTTCCCAGTCAAAACCCAACCATTTGATGTCGTTTTGGATGGATTGAACAAATTCCGGATCTTCTTTTATAGGATTTGTATCATCAAACCTGAGATTACAAAGTCCATTATAATCTCTGGCAATTCCGAAGTTTAAACATATCGATTTGGCATGACCAATATGAAGATATCCATTTGGTTCCGGGGGAAAACGTGTGTGCACTCTTCCCTCATATTTATTTGTCTTCAAATCTTCATCGATGATGTTCCGAATAAAATTTGTAGTTTCAGTGTTTTTTGATTCCATTATAACCTCTTTTATTTAAACTTGTTAAGTTTTGGAAACTTACCAAGTTTTTCTATCGACACCACCTACTCCTTCCGAAACTTCTGTTTAGGAAATTAATAGGATTTGAAGTGTTTGTTCCAGCATTGAAAGCTCCTACTTTGCTGTTGAGAGAAGCAGAAGCTTCTGGATATAGCGCCTTCCGAACTGAAAAGTTCGGAAGGAGAAAAAGTTTTTTCATTTTCAATTACCTGAAAAAAGTCTGATTCAACCTGTTATAAATTTCAGTTAAAATCAATTGCGGGTTGACGTTTCCACTTAACCTTCTGAGCATCTGCTCCAGGAAGTCTATTAATTTTGTTACATATTCATCCACATTCGGATTTAAACGATGCAGAATTTCCAGCATCTCAGTTTTGTCCAAATTAACGATTTCCGAAGGATAATTCTGAAAAAAGGAAATATCACTTAATAAGATTATCAGGTGAGAAATAATATCTGCGAGTTCGGATTGGGTTTTTAAAGTTCTGTAATTATTTGCGAATTCGATGAACAAAAGGTCATCTTGAGCGAGCATAATTTTCAATAATTCGTATGTTTTCTCACGCGTTTCCAATCTGCCTTCTTCCACTAACCGCAGGGCTTTTGCCATGCTTCCATTGGCGATTCGGGCATACATTTTTGCTTCAATATTTTCCAGAAATTTTTCTTCTATCAATTCCTTTTCGATTATTTGTCTGGTTATTGGAAAAAACTGGATTTTCTGACAGCGAGAAAGAATTGTGGATAAAAGCGAATCCGGTTTTGATGATGTTAAGATGATCACTGAATCTTCAGGCGGTTCTTCCAAAGTTTTTAGAAACGCATTTGCAGTTTGAATGTTCATCATATCAGCATTTTCAATAAGGTATATTTTTTTTCTACCTTCATTTGGAGATAAATTTATTTTATGAATGATCATTCTGATACTGGCAATGCGAATGGCAATTTTGCCTTTGAAAAAATAATCTTTCCAGGGAGATTTGATTTTATTGGCAATGTAAGCGTAGAATTCATTTAAATCTGTTTCAGATTTTATTTTTCCATCATCAGAATGCCAGTTTGGTGAAGGAAAAGTATAAACAAAATCCGGATGAGAAAAAGAGAGAAATTTATGGCAGGAAACGCATAATCCGCAAGGTCGTTTGTCAATAGTGGCATGACAATTGAGAGCCATCCCGAAATATAATGCAGTGGTAAATTTACCAACACCTTCGGGTCCGTAAAAAAGATAACTGTTGGCAACTTTGTCTTGTTCGATAGCTCTTTTAAGAATCGAAATTACCTTTTCCTGACCTTTGATTTTGCTATACATATTTTACTCTTTTAATTGCTCACGGATTGGACGGATAAAACAGATTATAAATAAATTTTATAT
>CAYWPW010000267.1:0-3346 GCA_964460095.1 uncultured Candidatus Cloacimonadota bacterium | reverse complement strand
TGGTCTCTTGTATGGGATGAACAGCCACTTTTTCCTGAAAAAATAAAAGCTTGGGCAAATGGACCAGTAATTGGCGAGTTATTTTTCCAATTAAAAGGATTATTTCTAGTTGATGAGAATGATCTATTAGTAGGTAATTACCGAAAACTAAATCATACTCAGATTGAAACTATAGATGCAGTTATTGATTATTATGGTGACAAATCAGCGCAATGGTTAATTGAATTAACCCATGATGAATATCCATGGAGAAAGGCACGTATTGGAATAGTCGAAGGCGACAGATCTACTAGAATTGTTGATTTAGATACAATTGCTGAATACTATAGTAGTTTATCAGATGACTAAACAAGTTTACACAAAATATACTCCCAAAGCTCAAAAAAAGGCAAAGAGTAAATATAATCCAGATAATTATATGGATAAGTATATTGCTTGGCATTTAGGAAGAATGGAACTTGATGAGAATTCTGATTGGTGCTGGAATTCATGTATATCAATTGATAAGAATGATGAATTATTTCAGAAACTCTGTGATTATGAAAAAATGAAATTGTCTGAAGTTCAAAATAAAAAAAACCACAGAGTAGACTTAGAAAAATTAAATGATAGAGCAATTAAGGAACTTGAAAAAAAGAGACTGAATGATATTGCTTGTTTACATTCTTTTCATATTAATGCAACAACTAGATTTTATTGCATCCCAATGGGAAATATAATGAAATTACTATGGTTTGATCCGTATCATAGCAATGCCGACGCTAAAAAAGCTGTTTGCCGTAAGAAAAAATAGCATTAAAACACACACAAAATAAATTTATATTGCATAAATTAGCTGTGCAATATAGAAGTTTGGATAGGAAATTTTGGGAATGATTTCAACTCCTATGAAAATGTTCTTTAACTTTCCGAAATTTCTTATGAAAAGATTCTGAAAGATAAGTTTCGGAAAGTTCATTATTAGGAAGAATCAAATATTAAAAAAATCCAAAATAGTTGGAGAAAAAAACGGAGGGGAAAAATGAGAACAGGAATCAAAGTCGTTTTGTTACTTTGCATGGTGCTTATTTTGTCATGTGCAAAAGAGCATCTGGTGGTGTTAACAGAGGAATTTCCACCTTTTAATTTCACAAAGGATGGAGAAGTAGCTGGTTTGTCAACTGAGGTTGTGAAAGCCATTTTAACCGAAGCAGGAGTATCTTATGAGGTTCAGGTTCATTCCTGGAAAGAATCTTATGAAACTGCCATGAACACGAAAAATTGTATCTTATTTTCAACAAGCCGCAGACCGGACAGGGAAGAACTTTTTAAATGGGTGGGAACAATTGCTCCCACGAATTATTCAGTTTTTATTCTGGCAGAAAGAGAGGATATTGAAATCTTAGCTTTAGAAGAAATGGAAAAGTACAAGATCGGGATCACTCCGGGTGATGCACGGTCAAGCTTTTTCAAATCTAAAGGTTTCGAGATTGGCGAGCAGTTAATCGTATCTGAAAATAACAAAGCCAATTTTGAAAAGCTGATGAACAAAGAAATTGATTTGTGGCCCATGCCAAATGTAACTGCAAGTTATATTGTAAAGGAAGCCGGCTTTAAACCCGAAGAAGTTATCAATGGAGTATTTGTTCTGGAAGAACTCACAAAAGGCGGGTATTATCTTGCCATCAACAACAATACGTCTGATGCTGTTGTTAAGAAATTACAGGCTGCTTTAGACAAGATCAAAGAAGACGGAACCTACGATAAGATTTTGAAAAAGTGGGGAGTTTAAGAGGAATTAGTAAAAAACTTCGGAAGTCTTCAATGGCTTCCGAAGTTTTAACTCTGTTGAATTAGGAGAACTTTACGAAAGCTCACCCCCAGCCATTCTCTTAAACCCTCTTTGATTCTCCCTTTAGCAAAGGGAGATTAAAAGGACTTTTTGAAATCATTGGAGAGTGGAGAAAAAAACTCGCAACCTCTTAGGCAACATATATTTCCCCTCTTTTGCAAAGAGGGGTTAGGGGAGTTTGGAGCAAGTTTTTTTCGTTTATTATTAAATTCCAATTTTGAAATGATTAAACAGTTTTATAAAAAGGAAGATATATGAAAAATCTAAAAATCAATATAACAATATTAATTATCTTATTATTCGCATTCACATTAATGGCAGAAGACAATTTTCACTTTGCAATTTTAGGTGATAGAACCGGTGGAGCAGACCAGGAAGCGTTTGAATTGGTAGTGAAAGAAATGAGCAATCTTCGACCGGATTTTGTAGTTACAGTGGGAGATTTAGTTGAAGATGGACGAGTTTTCAGTGATTGGGATGTTCTCCTGGAAACAATGAAAACATTTGAATGTCCGGTTTATTACATTCCTGGGAATCATGATATTTATGACGAAGCTTCAGCAAAAACATTTACAGAGAAAACCGGAAATGATCCGTATTATTCTTTTGATTATGGAAATACACATTTCATTATTTTAGATAATTCAACAGTTTCAAACTATGAAGAAATGGATGAAATCCAGATTGAATGGTTCACGGAAGACCTGCAAAGAAACAAAGATAAAACCAATATCTATGTTTTCATGCATAAACCATTCTGGGCAAATGCGATTGCAGAGGGAAAGGAAGATTTCATGCATGATTTATTTAAAGAGTATAATGTCGATGTTGTTTTCACCGGACACTGGCACCAATATGCGTATAATGAAATCGATGGCATCGAGTATTATCTGGTTGGTAGTTCCGGTGGTGCAATGTCAGAAGAAAATGATGATCTGGGAATTTTCTATCAATATTTGTGGTGCAAAGTGGAAGCAGATAAAATCTACACGTCTCTCATAAAAGCTGGAAATGTATTTCCCAAAGACCTTGTTACAATCGAGGAAGAGCAACTCTCTTATAATATCAGCAGAAAATTTATTCAAACAAAAAGTACATTTGAGGATGATTCCAAACCAGACGAATTAAATGTTGAAATCAGCATTTATAATGACACTGAAAAAACCATTAATGAAAATATTGAAATTCAAAGTAAAGAAAACTGGCTTGTTTATGAATCTGTAATTCCTGCTTCCATCCAACCCGGAGATACCCTGAAAACTGAATTTACTATTATCAAACAAGGAAACTTTTTCCCTGTTCCGGTTATGAAATTTGTTTATCCATTCGGAAGAGAAAAACAATATAAATATGAACAACCATTGAAAATCACCAGGATAATCCAAAGCACAGAAGTTAAGAAGATTCCTGAAATCGACGGCAAGATTACTAAGAAAGAAAAGAAAGGAGCATTTGTTGTTGATGAGTTCGGAGACGAAGAAGGAGAACTTTCCAGTTTAGATAAAACACAGGTAT
>CAYWPW010000266.1:0-3349 GCA_964460095.1 uncultured Candidatus Cloacimonadota bacterium | reverse complement strand
TCTCCATTGCAGATTTCCGGTTTGCCAAAAATCTTAGAATCTATTTTCCAGTTTTTTCCATCCAGACCCAATCGCAGAGTCAAGTCGTATTTCCTATTAATATCCAGGTAAACCAAAGCCTGTTTTCTATCTTCGGAAAGAGCAGATGCTATGAGTTCATAATCGGTAAGTTTCTTTAGAATATTGTTGGTTGATAAACGCTTTATGTAATTATTTCTATATTCCTGGTTTTCATATTGCTGGTTTCTATAAAGAAATGGGATGGTTGCCTGCCAATCCTGTTCAATCATCTTATCAAGGTATTTTTGAGCAATATCTTCGTGAGTTTCTTTCTTAGAAATCAGTTTAGGATTGCCGAGCTTAAGTACTATATTGAAAAGATTTAATAAAATTGGATTTTTAATATTTAGTTGCAGAAAAAAATCTTCGATTTCTTTTTTACCTTCTTTTGTTTTCAGCATTTCATTGGGAATTTGATTGTGGAAAATCTCATGTGATTTATTCATCCAGCTCTCAATTGCTTTTTTAGAATCCGTATTTGTTTTATATTCAAATGTTTCAGTTTTTTGCAGAGAATAGCGGCATGCATCGGAACATTTAAAATCAATTCTTTTTTCATTGCAGCACTGCCAGCATATATCTTTCCCTATTCGCAAACAGAAACGATTTCCACGATTGACTTTGCATATTTTACATCTGTCATTTTTTAGTAATTTCAAATTAACTCCTTTTCATTTGGATACCTTTTGTCATCCTGCTTGCCAAGTCGAAGCGAGCGAAGACTGGAGGAATTCTAATCTTTCAAACCCACGAAGGAACTCATAACAGAAAGATTCTTCGGAAGTCTGCCTTTGTAAGTTTTCCTCAGAAAAACAGTCATTTTATTAATTTGGATACCTTTTGTCATCCTGAGGAATTCTAATCTTTCAAACTCACGAAGGAACTCATTACAGAGAGATTCTTCGGAAGTCTGCCTTTTTAAGTTTACCTCAGAAAGACATTCCATTTCTTTTATTAAATACCTTTTGTCGTCCTGAGGAATTCTAACCTTTCAAACTCACGAAGGAACTCATAACCGAGAGATTTTTCGGAAGTCTGCCGTTGTAAGTCTTCCTCAGAAAGACATTCCATTTCTTTTATTAAATACCTTTTGTCATCCTGAGGAATTCAAAGCTTTCAAATCCACGAAGGAACTCATAAAAGAGAGATTCTTCGGAAGTCTGCCTTTGTAAGTCTTCCTCAGAAAGACAGTCATTTTATTAATTTGGATGCCTAATGTCATCCTGAGGAATTCTAATCTTTCAAATCCACGAAGGAACTCATTACAGAGAGATTCTTCGGAAGTTTACCTTTGTAAGATTTACTCAGAAAGACAATCCCTTTCTTTATGTAGAACTCTATCCAATCATCACTGGTGTATTTCGTTTAAATTCCGATCTTTTATTCAAATCCAATACTTTTTCAATATTCTCTTTTGAGAAGCCTTTATTAATCAATTCTTTTCTCGTTTTCTTTAAATCAAATAAGTTATAAAGAATTTCATCAAGCTCATCATAAGTGATTCCCAGTTCATCTTCGTCTGTTTGCTCCTGCCACAGATCTGCTGAAGGTTGTTTATCTATGATATATTCAGGAACCTTTAATATTCTCGCCATTTCCCTGACTTCAGTTTTATAAAGATGCCCGAGCGGCTCGAATGCACAGGCATTATCACCATATTGAGTGCAATAACCAACCATCAATTCGGAGCGGTTTCCGGTTCCAGCCACTAAAGCCTGAAATTTTGCTGAAAGGTCATACAGAATGCACATTCGCTCGCGTGCCATCAAGTTTCCTTTCCTCAGAATATCTGCCTGAATAGCATAATTATCGAAGTATGCATCCACCATCAAAGATATATCAATGATTTCATATTGAATTCCCTGAATTTTCGCAAATTGCTCAGCATGTTTCAGGCTATCAGGGTGACTGCTTTTATACGGCATCATTACAGCTATCACATTCTCTTTTCCGATCGCCTTAATGCTTAATGCAGTTGTAACTGCTGAATCTATTCCACCGGATAATCCAATAATTAATTTGGATAAACCTGCTTTTGAAAGCTCTTGTCTGATGAATTCAATTATTATTTCAATTTCTTTTTTATAATCTAATTTTCTCATATATACCTCAAATCATTCTGATTCAAAATCCGTTTCAAAGAAGAAAATCGATATTTCGAGGTCAAGCAAATATTAAAAATCTTGAAAAGGTTTAATAGATTTTTCTTCTTGCTGAACCTTTTCAAGTTTTTTTTACTTTTACCTTCACGAAACTTATCTGCAAGAAATTCTCCATTAGAAGTTTCGGAAAGTTTCCCAACCTTTGAAAAGGTCTTATTGATAAAAACGAATCAATATGATTCAGTTATAATAAGCTTCTGAAAATCTGCTTGACAGCTAAAATCAAACTAAGAATTTCGATTTTCAAATTTGCATTTTTATTATAAAAATGAGTTCTGCAAAATAGAGTGTTTTTTGTCATCCTGAGAAATTCTTCGTGCTATTCCCTCGAAGGATCTCTGCTTATAATGAGATTCTTCGTCGAATGCCTATGTAAGTTAATCCTCAGAAAGACATACTTTTTCACATTTTGCAGAATGTTTTTTTTATTTGAGTTAATAAAAAAATATATGGAGGATTGAATGAAGATTCCGAAAAAATCAGATAAGAAGGAGGAAAACAAATGAGTAACATCAAAGAAATGAAAAATGCTCATAAAGTCCTGAAAAAAATTGATTACACACCTTCTCCTGCGGAGAAAGGTTACACAAACAAGACTCTTTATGTAAACATTTCCAACAATGAAATTAAAGAAAAACCTGTAACCCAGCAAATGAAGGATTTATTCATTGGAGGAAAAGGATTCGGTCTCTGGCTTTTATGGAATGGAGTAAATGCAGACACAAAATGGGACAGCCCCGAAAATGAAGTTGTGATTGCTTGCGGACCTCTGGGTGGAACAACCACTTTTGCCGGTGCCGGTAAATCCCTGGTTACCTCCATCTCCCCCACTACCGGAAGTATTATTGATAGTAATGTTGGAGGTCATTTTGGACCGCTCTTAAAGTTTGCCGGTTGGGATGCCATGGAAGTTCAGGGGAAAGCAGAAAAAGATGTTATCATTTTTATCGATTCCACAACTAAAACAATTTCCATCGAAGAAGCTCCTGAAGAGAGTGTTAATGCTCATCTTGCTTCCGAAGAATTCACAGAAATGTATGCTGATACTCCTGCTGAAAAACAAAATATCTCTGTAGTTTCTGCTGGCACAGGTTCCGATCATGTTCTTATCGGATGTTTGAACTTTT
>CAYWPW010000265.1:0-3354 GCA_964460095.1 uncultured Candidatus Cloacimonadota bacterium | reverse complement strand
GAAAGCTGTTCATAAAAAATATTCAGAACATTTCTATCATCGATAATCGAGATTTCCGGATCGTATAAATAGCGGAAAGTTAGATAGGAGATATCATCATAAGTGAAGATTTTTTCCCTGAGGATGATCTCATCATATTTTGTCAGAAGGATTTCAGCTAAATTTGTAATTCTTTCCTGTTCCGGCAGCAACTTATCTAAAAAGAGAAAATTGGCAAGAAATTCAGTAAGCTCGGTTAGCTCTTCAAAAAGTTTTGTTTTGGTTTCCTTATCCGTTTTTTTGCGTAGAAGTATCGTGCCATTCCAGAAATTTTTACCTTCTAAAAGAAGATGAAAATTTTGATAAATAAACTCTTCTGAAAAATAAATCTTGGAAAATTCTTTAGTAAAATTTTCTATAGAGATTTTACTCAAATCAGTAAAATTACCAAAAATTTCAAAATAATCTTTATTAAGAAGTATTTCCCAATCAGCCTGAATTTTCTTCTCCATTAAATACGTTTGCAGATAAGTTTGAAATTCATCCAGAATTTCAAGAATTTTAATTTTAAATTGGTTGAAATACTCAGTTTTGATTTCGGCAATTTTTTCTTCATCAAAGAAAAATGTATTTTGAGCTAAATGAAACAACCAGCGGTTTCTAATTATACTTTTTATGAATTCCTTATATTGAGTTAAATTCCTGGTTTTAGCTTCGAAGAAAATTTCATGAAATTTCGCTAAATGTTCTTTTTGAAGAATCGCATCAAAAAGTTCGGGAAGATATTGTTCAGTGATGTCAGGGTCAATCTCATAATCCGAAATATTATAATAAGGAGCAATCATGCCTTTGAAAACAGTGTTCGTAAACGAGTCTATTGTGCTGATATTCAGTTTATTTTTGTTTGTGAGCATTTCGTTATAAACAGCATGAATGTACTCAAAATCTTTCGTATCAAAACGAAGTTCAGGATTGATATTTTTGATGTTTTCAATTAATTTTTTCCCAGCTTCATTATTTTGAGTGATAGAATGTAAATGCTCAAAAATGCGCTGACGAATCTCCGCAGTTGCCTTTTTCGTGAAAGTTATCACCATGATTTCATCGAATTTCACCTGGTTTTTATATTGCAGAATCAGGCTGATAAATTCGAGAGAAAGCTGATATGTTTTACCAGTTCCAGCACTTGCTTTGATAACTTTTCGAATCACTGGTTTTGCTCCTTTTTGGATGAAAAAAGGTCTTTGCGAGAGATTTCAATAATATCGTAGTGATCGATTTTTTGGGGAATTTCGAAACCATTTATGAGTAATTCTTCAAATATAATTTCAACTTCTTCTTTGAATTTTGCAATTATTTCTCTTTTTGATTTCTTTCTAAAAGATTGAGAATGCAATTGCTTATCTTCAGTAAAGAAAATATATGATTGGATTTGTTCGGTTAATTCAGAGTTCTCTAAAATGTAGTACAAAAGTTCATAAAACAAAAGCTGTTTTTCATATCTTCTTTTTTTCTCATTACTGATTTTACCGGTTTTGTAATCAAATATTGAATAACCTTCTTCAGATTCGATTCTTAAGTCAGCTCTGCCGCGGAGAAAAATATTCCATTCATCCAGGTTCATGAAAGGTGTTTCTTGCGTAGAACCTGATTCCAAATAAACAGTAATTTCTTTATTTGAAAGCTCAAAATCATTATGAAGTCGGAAAAAGAAATTACGGATGCAATCTCGTAGGAGTGGAATGAAAATTTCTTCAAAATAGAAATTTGAGAAATTGTGAGGGGATTTATACTTGAATTCTTTTTTGGAAAGAACAATCCTGATAGTATCATCGATCAGCTTGAAATCCGTTTTAAGAAAGTTATATTTGATTTTATTATTCTCAGAAATATTCAAGATGTGCTGCCAGGTTTTTGTGAAAAAATCATGAACCAGATTTCCAATTAATTTCTCGGAAAAATCCTCTTCAATCTCTATCTGTCTGGGAGACGAGCCGATGCTTTTTTCAATATAATAAAGGAACGGATTTTTCTTTAATCGTTCAAATCGATAAAATGAAAAAGCAATTTTAGAATCCGGAAAATCTAGCTTTCTATCAAAAGGAATCGAAAAGAAATCTTTCTGGAAAATTACTTTTTTATCTGGTAAAGGTTCATGAGAATTGGAGAGGAATTTATTATAAATTTCCCAGTATGATTGATTCCAACATGAAAACTCGATTAAATCTTCTGGAAAATAAATTTTTAATTCTTCCAAAAAAGAGCTTATTTCAATATTTTCCTCAAGATTTTTACAGGTAAAAATTATCGGATATTTTGTTTGGGCGATGAGCCTGAGAAAATAATATTTATCCCGCAATTTTATATCTTCGTATGTTTTCAAGCCCAACTGTTTTCTTTGATTTTCCGAAAAGAGAAAAGGCATGTGTGGCGGAGCCGGCAGGATTCCCTCGATCACATTTAGAATTGCAACTGAGTCGTATTGCAGATTTCTTGTATCCTGAAGCGATTTTATTTTGATTTTTTTTGTCTTATTAGTTTTTGAATTGAAACTGATTTTTCTCTGTTTCATAAAGTCTAAAAACAGATGTAAGAATCCTGATGCCCGAGTAATTTTATAAGTTTGATTTTTTTGTTTTGAAAAAAATGAATTCCAATCTTCCGTAAAATTGATTTCCGTTAGAGTTTGAAAATCGGCTAAAACTTCATAATAAATTTCAAAAATATTTGAATATTCAATCTCGAAATGATTAACAATTTCCTCAATATTGATTATTTTTTCAGATGTAATCTGAGATATAAAATCTGAGAAAGATTTTACATTCAAGAAAACATCAACCATCTTAAAGACATTTCTGAAAATAACCTTTACTTCATTATCTGCAGAATTGTATCTCAAGAAATCCAAATTCAAATCTAAAAATTTATAATCTTTTTCTACAAGTTTATTCAAAAAGAAAAGCAACTTTTCTTGAATATTTTTTTTCTCTTTCAGTTCGTTTCCATCGAGAAAATAATTGATGAAATCACTATTCTGGAAGGCATTCAGAACACTCTGTAAGCCGATCAGATAAACATTATTTGTTTCAGCCAGAATGATGCAGGATAGAAGTTCAAAAAAAGATGAGAAGAAATTAAATATCGAAGTTGATGTAAAATGTATTGCCAACGAGATATCAAAAATTTCAGGGGAGAAAAAAGATGAATAAGGTTGTGAGGAGAATTGAAAATCTAAGATAATATCAGGTTTTTTCTGCTGGATTTCTTTAAACAATCCGCTTATCATCGAGAAATTATCAGAAGTTTGAATGATCCTTATTTTTTTTGTTCTAAAATCTGATACATCTTTTGCTGAAAAATCGGAAGTAATTCGGA
>CAYWPW010000264.1:0-3354 GCA_964460095.1 uncultured Candidatus Cloacimonadota bacterium | reverse complement strand
TCTCCAAATCGCCAAAAGCCAGCTCATAATTCTTACCATAAAGCCTGATGAAAATCTGATCTAAACTGCTGATTTCGCGGGAATCTCCCTCAGGAGTTATGGGTGATTGACTGTCTGTGAGCTGAGCCTCTATCCTTAAGTTTCTGCTTAGCTCGCCATTAATCCTCAAAAATAAAGATTGATTCAAGCTGAAATCTTCGTTGTTTGCCACTGAAATTGAAAAAGTTTTACTGCCAGTGATATTCAAATTTGTATCGGAATAAAACTGTTTTTGCTGTTTTTTGGGAATCTTAATTTTTGTTGTATCGGAATATTCCTGAACCTGAAAAAGGAAAAACTCCCGCAGCAAATCCGGAGGGAAAATCAAATATTCAATTGACACATAACCAACTGCAGAAATGAAAGTTATCTCTCCTTTCTGATAATCTATTTTATAATCCCGATTCCGCTCTAAGATGATAGAATCATTATAAACTTTTTCGGTATTGATAATTAAATTTGTGTGTTTCAGTTTCAGATTAAGATTATCAGAATTAAGATTCTCAGTTTTGATAATTGGAGAAAAGTAATTGTAGGAAAATACGGATATTGAAAAAAATAATAAAAAAAGAAGAGAAAAATTTTTTTTGGTCATTTAGTTAATCAGATTCATTTAAAAAAAAAATTAAAAGTTATTTGCTTATCATAATTCATTTAACCTCCAGCATTCTAATGATAAAAGCATACCGTTCTGCAATTTCTTTATATCTTCTATAACGTCCTGTGCCGCCGTAGTGACCAGCTATATTTGTTTTAAGAACAATCACATTATTATTGGTTTTCATATTACGCACTCGTGCCACCCATCTTAAAGGTTGCCAGTAACGTACTCTGCTGTCATGAAATCCTGCTGTAAGTAACATATTTGGGTAATCCTGTTTTTTAATATTTCTATATGTATCCCACGAAAGCAAATAATCAAATTCTTCTTTTATATATGGATTTCCAAGTTCTTGATAATGAGATTTTGTCCCAGAAATAGTGGAATCCATAAGCACAGTGAGTTTGTCCATTGATGGCACATCAGCTATAATCACTTCAAAGAGATCCGGTCTCCAGTTTGCGATCACACCCATAAGCATGCCACCAGCACTTGCCCCAAATGCAGCTATTTTTTCTGGTTTGGTGTAACCCTTTTCTATCAAATATTCTGCACATGCAATGAAATCATAAAATGTGTTTTTCTTATTGAGTAATTTACCCTGTTCGTACCAGCTCTCCCCTTTTTCTTTTCCCCCGCGAACATGAGCAATTGCATAGATGAATCCCCTATTGAGCAAGCTCAATCGAATTCTGGAAAAACCAGTTGAACGGCTGTTTCCATAAGCTCCATAAGCATAAAGGTAAACAGGATTTGATCCATCTACTAAAAGATCCTTTCTATACACAAGAGAAATTGGTACTTTTACTCTATCATTTGAAGGAGCAAAGATTTGTTCAGAGTGATAAATATCAGGATTATATCCACCGATAACCTCATCCCGTTTTACAAGCTTATGCTCTTTTGTTTTCATATTATAAGCATAGACTGATGAGGGGATTGTCAATGAAGAATAGGAAAACATGAGAGTATCTGTTTCAAAATTAGGATTCCAGCGATCTTTAAATGAATAAACATTTTCAGGAAATGAGATATAACAATCTGTGTTATCATCCAAAGAAAATACATGTGGTTTGATAACACCATTGTCCTGCTCATACACCACAACATACTTTTCAAACACATCAAAACCATCAATATAAACAGAATCATTATGTGGAATAAAAGTTTGCCATAGCTGAGGATCTTCAATTGAAGCAGTTACAATCTTATAATTTGGCGCATCTTTATCCGTGCGGATGTACCAGGTAACACCATTATTTGAAAGATCGTATTTGAAGCCTTGTTCTCTTGGCACCATAAGCTCAAACTCACCCATCGGAACATCTGCATTAAGGCAGCGTATTTCTGATGTAGTTCTGTCCTTTGTGCCCAAGATTATGTAATCTTCAGAACGTGTCTTACCGAACCACACATAAAAAGCACTATCTTCTTCTCGAAAGAGAAGTTCATCCTCTGAAGCATCTGTTCCCAGCACATGTCTATATGCGACTTTACTTTTCAGGTCATTCTCATCGGGACTCACATAAAATATCGTTTTGTTATCATTTGCCCAATCAACATCATTTACAGGATATATGGCTTCTTTCAAAAGTGTATCCGCTTCGAGATCTTTTATGAAAAGTGTATAACGTTCATTTCCAGTTGTATCCACAGAATACGCAAGATATCGTTGATTCGAGCTATACACACGATCATTGATGGAGAAAAACTTATGACCTTCAGCCAGTTCGTTCACATCCAAAACGACTTCTTCGGAAGCTGATAAAGATTTATATTTTCTGCAATAAATATAGTAGGATTTACCTTCTTCTCGCTTGGAATAATAATAATAATCACCCCAGCGGGTAGGAGCATTCTCATATTCCTCCCCTATTCTGCTGATTATCTCATTAAAAATTGTATCTTTTAACGCCTGCATATCAGAAAGAATATAGTCTGCGTAGGTATTCTCTGCTTCAATATATTCGATTACTGCAGGATCTGAACGGGTATCATCAATGAGCCACAGGTAATCATCGAGAAATTCATAATCATAAATTTTCTGAGCAACTTGTATCTTCTTTGCAACTGGAGGTTGCATTGTATCTGTAACATTCTTCTTTTGAACATCTTGAGTAGTACAAAAAATAATTGTACTAGTAAGAAAGAAAAGCAAAATGTAGGTAATGTATTTTTTCATAAACTAAAATTCTGTTCCTGGAATATCGTTCAAAATGGAGATAATATCTCTGCTTTAAATTCGGCTAATTTTAATAAATAATTCAAAACAAATTTTGATAAACTCAACCATAAGTCAAACGCCTGACTTAGTTCGCAAGGTTTTAAAAAAAATATTTAAATTTCTTCATTAGGAAACATAAACCAGAAAATCGCATACAAAATAACCCCTGCTCCACCTATGAAAGACATAATCACAAATGCAATCCTGATTAGACTCACATCCCATTTCAAATATTGGGCGATTCCACTGCAAACTCCGGCAATCATTCTATCATCCCATTTTCGATAGATCTTATTCTGCATCTCTTCTTCCGGTTCAGGTTCGATATCAATAATATCCTGCTCTTGCTTTTTTTTTGGAAGAATCGCAAATAAAATCAGGTAAACAATGATACCTGTTCCTCCAAAGAAAAGAGTAATGAGAAAAACCAATCTGATTATCATTGCATTAATGCCAAAAGATTCTGATAAACCTCCGCAAACACCTGTTA
>CAYWPW010000263.1:1803-3367 GCA_964460095.1 uncultured Candidatus Cloacimonadota bacterium | reverse complement strand
AAAGAAGACAGCCAGGAAATCTGTTTTATTAAGGGGCATTATGAGGATTTTCTGAAAGAACATATTGAATTCAAATCCGGCAAGATCATACATGTAGATGGGAAAATTATTGGAAAACATAGGGGACTTCCCCTTTATACTATTGGACAGCGCAAAGGTTTGAATACACCCTGGCATTCAGCTTTATATGTGCTGAAACTGGATGTGAAAAATAACATAATTGCAGTCACAGATAATCCTGATGATCTTCTCCGCAACAGGTTTTCAATAAATCAAATAAATTGGATTTCAGAAAGTTTTCCTGAAGATAAAGAAAATATTTCTGTCCAGATACGCTACAACAGCAAACCTGTATCTATAAAAAAAATCATTTCTGGGTATGAGCATTTAACAATTGAATTAAAGAAACCAGTAAGAGCTATAACGCCCGGACAATCTGCTGTGTTCTACAGAGGAGAACAGCTTCTGGGTGGAGGAATAATAGTATGAATAAACCCCCTTTTATTCCCCCTTCTCAGGGGGATTTATCGGAAAATTAAATCCGTGAAGATCCGTGAGCAAAAAGAGGAAAAATATATGAAAAAGATTCACTTAGTTGTAGGTGCCAGACCGAACTTCATGAAAATGGCTCCGCTTTACAAAGAATTCGCAAAATTTCCCGAAGAATTTGAAGTTAAGTTGATCCATACCGGACAGCATTATGACGAACGAATGAGCAAGTTCTTCTTCGACGATCTGCAAATGCCAGTTCCCGACGAATACCTGGAAGTTGGCTCTGGAACTCATGGAGAGCAAACAGGTAAAATAATGGAGAGATATGAAGCAGTTCTGCTGAAAGATAAACCAGATTTGGTAATTGTTGCAGGAGATGTGAACAGCACTATTGCCTGTGCTCTTGATGCAGCAAAACTTCATATTCAGGTTGCACATCTCGAAGCTGGATTGCGCAGTTTTGATAGAACAATGCCGGAAGAATTGAACAGGCTGATGACAGACGCGATTTCCGATTATCTACTCACACCATCTCCAGATGGAGATATGAATCTTCTGAAGGAAGGCATTTCCAAAGAAAAGATATATTTCGTGGGAAATATAATGATAGATTCGCTGGTTCAGTATAAAGAAAAATCTAATAATTCTAATATTCTTGAAGAATATGAACTTAAACCTCATGAATTTGTTTTAATAACTTTGCATCGCCCTTCCAATGTTGATAATAAAGAGGGTTTGCTGAAAATCTTAAATGCGTTTGAAGAGTTATCAAAATTTATTAAGCTGGTTTTTCCGATTCATCCTAGAGCAAAAAAACAGATAAAAATCTTTGGTTTGAACGAGAAAGTAGAAAAAATGAAAAACCTGCTTCTTATCGATCCAATAGGATATTATGACTTTATTAAGCTAGAAATGGAAGCAAAATTCATTCTCACAGATTCCGGTGGAATCCAGGAAGAAACAACTTATTTTGGAATTCCCTGCCTTACCTTAAGACCAAACACAGAAAGACCCATCACAATCATAGAAGGAACAAATAAGCTGGTGAAACTGGAAACTGAAGACATCATAA
>CAYWPW010000263.1:0-1703 GCA_964460095.1 uncultured Candidatus Cloacimonadota bacterium | reverse complement strand
GATATTTTTCGAAAGAAATTATAGATCCTTTTTCCTGTTCTGCCTTTCTCCTTCTCATTTATTAATTTCGGCGTGGCTGTGTGAAGTTTGATTTTCTGATATTTTTAATTTGACACATAAAAAGTGAATTTGTTTTCTCTCTACAATTTTATTTAAAAAATTATTTAGTAGGAGTATAATATGGATACTGTCTCAATTCTACCGACAAATAACCTTGGTAGAAATTTTATTCCTGATGAGTACCTTCCAAATGGAAAGGATGAGTATTATTATCGCAACAAGCAGAATCCAAAATCAAAAGCAGAGTGGCGACATCTACGTTCGGATGAAGTGAACAGGCTCATAAAAAATAACAATACTTCAAGTAATTGGGATGAGGTGCTCGTTACTGACCAGTTTGATCCGGGCCAGATAAAAAATTCGGAATTTTTCGGGCTTATTAGGATCGGTTGTGTACGAAATATAATTCTTGAACATCACGAGCTTAAGTTGCCGGTAGGGATTACAAATAGTACAATCATTTCTTGTGATATTGGAGATGATGTGGCAATTCATCATGTTCGATATCTATCGCATTACATTATAGGAAATCGTTGCTTACTTTCAAATATTGACGAAGTGCATACAACTAATCATGCAAAATTCGGCAATGGAATTATCAAAGAAGGTGAACCGGAAAAAGTGCGTATCTGGCTGGATTTGATGAATGAAACCGGTTGTCGTAAGATTTTACCTTTTGATGGTATGATAACTGCTGATGCTTATATTTGGGCAAAATATCGCGATGATGCAGCCTTGCAAGAAAGACTTAAAGAGATTACGCAAAACAGTTTTGATTCTCATCGTGGTTATTATGGTTCGATAGGAAATCAGTGTGTGATAAAGAATTCTCGTATTCTCAAGGATGTCAAGGTGGGATCACATTGCTACATAAAAGGTGCTAATAAACTCAAAAACCTGACCATAAACTCATCGCAGGAAGAATCCACCCAGATTGGAGAGGGTGTTGAATTAGTTAATGGTATTATCGGTTTTGGCTGCCATATTTTCTATGGATGTAAAGCAATAAGATTTATTTTAGGCGATAATTCAAATCTCAAATACGGAGCACGGCTTATCAATTCATTTCTTGGAGATAATTCCACCATTTCCTGCTGTGAAATATTAAACAATCTCATCTTCCCTGCTCACGAACAGCATCATAACAATTCATTTCTTGTTGCGTCTTTAGTTATGGGTCAAAGTAACATAGCCGCAGGTGCTACAATCGGTTCAAATCATAATAGCAGGGCAAACGATAATGAAATTCAGGCAGGACGTGGATTCTGGCCGGGATTATGCACGAGTGTCAAACATTCCTGTCGGTTCGCTTCTTTTGTGCTTCTTTCTAAAGCAGCTTATCCTGCCGAGCTTGATATACCGCTGCCATTTTCACTTCTCAACAACAATGAAGCAAAGGATCAATTAGAAGTTTTACCGGCATTCTGGTGGTTATACAATATGTATGCTCTGGCAAGAAATACCTGGAAGTTCATGAATCGTGATCAGCGTAGAAACAAGGTTCAAAATATTGAGTTTGATTCTCTGGCTCCTGATACTGTAGAAGAGATATTCAAGGCTCTTCGATTGTTGGAGATATGGACTGCTAAAGCCGGTTTGCGAAGCAAAGGTGATTCAACAGAAAATAAAGATGAGAAAGAACT
>CAYWPW010000262.1:0-3382 GCA_964460095.1 uncultured Candidatus Cloacimonadota bacterium | reverse complement strand
ATAAATCTGGGTGAAATGTATTTTTTCTTTCAGGAAAAGGTCGATCGCAGCTTCGTTTGCAGCATTTAAAATCGTGGGAACCAACCCTCCGGTTACACCTGCTTTTTTGGCTAAAAAGAAAAGCGGATATCTTTCTTTTTCAACTTCCGAAAAAGTGAGATCAGGAAAATCCAGAATATTACTTTTTGAGATATTGGATGGGATGTGATGAGGATAAGAAAGAGCGAACAGGATGGGTAATTTCATGGTGGGGAAACTCATTTGTGCCAAGATCGAACCATCTACAAATTCAATAAAAGAGTGAATAATCGATTGCGGATGTATCACTGTTTTTATCTCATCAAAATCTTTATGAAACAGCCAGTGAGCTTCGATTACTTCCAGTCCTTTATTCATCATAGTAGCAGAATCCACTGTTACTTTTGCACCCATTTTCCAGGTTGGATGAGACAAGGTTTGTTCGATTGTAATTTTATCAAAATCGTTCAGAGGGAGTTTACGAAAAGGACCTCCGGAAGCTGTTAAAATCACAGATTTAATTTCATCTAAAGGAGTGGTGCCAATAGCTTGAAAAATCGCACTATGTTCACTGTCAACCGGAATCAGTTTGGAATCAGTTTGCATTTTCTGTATCAGATGTCCAGCCATAACCAGCGATTCCTTATTAGCCAGTGCAAGATCAATTCCTCTGGAAAGAACAGCCATTGTAGATTTCAAACCAGCAGAACCAAAAATGGCGTTAAGCACAATATCACATTCAATAGTTTTAAGAGTTTCAAGTAAATTCTCTTCACCAAATTTGATATTCGTATTCACAGGATAATCAGTAATCTGACTTTCAATAAAGTTATTTGTTATCACAATGTTTGGAATCGAAAATTCTCTGGTTAGAGCAAACAGTTTTTTATGATTGTTATTTGTGGATGCGAGCACGATTTTGAATTCTCTGGGATGCTGCCTGACAACTTCGATCGTGGAAAGTCCGATTGAACCGGTCGCACCAAGAATGGCGATTTTCTTCATAAATTCAATCCGATTGAGATGCGATGCGAATTTTCCAAGTCTTCCGAATCTTGTTCAAAGGAATAATTTATTTTCCATTTATTTTTAATTTTTAATGATAAACCAGTGGTGAAATTATCAACATCATAACCAAAATAGACATCGATATTTTCATGGAGATTTACTTCCAATCCGAAATGAAAATCAAAGCTTAAAAAGCCGGCAGCAATTGTGGCAGTTTCTTTTCTACCATCAGTATGAATTTCAGTTCCAGCCAAAACTTGAGAATTTAAGTTTATTAAAGGCATCAAAAACTTGTAATTGGATTCGAGATCAAAACCCGGATTTACGATTTCATGAGTTCCATTTCCCCATAAAATCTGGGTTGAGAAGAAATCGCGAATCTTGAATGCAATAAGCAACTTATCTGAAAATTCATAAAATGATGAAATATCAGCTCCAAAACCAAAACCATTTTCTTCAGCGAGATGGCGATAGGCAAATTTGGGAGTTAAGCCAATATGATAATTTCCGATTTTTCTATAAAATCCCAGGTAAACCACAAAATCAGAATTATTCACTGATTTGTATTTGTAGGGTCGATTATCAAACCCTACTTCCAAAGTGTCGTTGGGAACTTTTGTAAGAGGAATATCATCGATGCCAATCCTGGTAATTACTACTGAGAATTGCTTATTCCAAATGGCAGAAAACGTATCATAGGTCAGAAGTCCCAAATATTCTTCGGCATGCATCAATTCAAATTTATTTCCTTCAGTTTTGGCGATGAGAGCAGGATTCCAATAGGCTAAACCATAGGAATCAACATCAGAAATTCCGCAGTTTCCCAAGGCAAAATTTCTCACCCCGGAGCCCATCCTGAAGATTTCTCCAGCATATTTTGTGGCAGAAAGATTTATCGTTCCTACCAGAAAAACAACCAGGATAATTAGGGTAATTCGTTTCTTCATAATATTTTTACATAATTCCCAATAATTTTTTTTAGCATTCCATTGGCAAAAGATATGGTTAATTTCGCATCTTTTCCAATGCCATCAACATTTAATATAATGCCATTTCCAAATTTCGCATGAATGATTTTTTGTCCAACTTTAAAATATTTCTGGGTTTCCAGGATTACAGATTTCTGTGGTTTTTTCTGTTTTTTCGGAGATTGAAGTTCGTAAAAAACATGATTTTCTTTTTCCAAAAGTTCGTCATCGAATTCCATTAGAAATCTGCTCGGTAATGTTCTTTGAACAGAATCGAAAACTCTTCTTGCTCTGGCATAAGAAAGAGCTACAATTTTTTTTGCACGAGTGATAGCCACATAAAATAGCCTGCGTTCTTCCTCCAATTCCTTTTCATTATCCATAGATTTGGAATGAGGAAGCAGACCGTTTTCTAATCCAACAATAAACACATTATCAAATTCCAAACCTTTGGCATTATGCATTGTCATTAGTTTCACAGATTCTTCATTTTCATCCACACTATCCAGGTCCGTGTGCAGCGAGATATTTTGCAGATATTCAGTTAAGAAAGGTTTTTGTCCGGTTTCTTTCTCAATATTTTCGGAAAACTCATTTGTTGCTGCAATGAATTCTTTGATATTTTCTAAACGGGAAATATCTTTTGGGTCATCACTGAAATCATAAATATCCATCAGGTTCAACTCATCGATTATTTTCATGCTCAAAGAAGTGATCGGCATTTCTTCAGATGCTTTCTTCCAATTTAATATTTTGGAAGAGAATGCTTCAACTCGCTTGGCAGTTGCTCCTTTGAGGAAATGATTCTCTCTCGAAAAGACTGATTCGTAAATCGTGGTATTTTTGAGGGTTGCATAATCGATGATTTTTGCAACAGTAGTATTACCAATTCCCCGAGTAGGAAAATTAATTATCCTGAGCAGACTTTCGGAATCTTGCGGATTTGCCAAAACTCGCAGATAAGCAATAATATCTTTTATCTCTTTACGTTGATAGAAATTTACTCCACCAACAATCTGGTATTTTATATTCTTTTGAATGAATGCATTCTCGAAAACTCGTGATTGAGCATTGGTTCTATAAAGAACAACACATTCATTTAAATTTCCATTTTTTAATTTAAGGGCATGAATTTTCTCAGCGATAGATCTGGCTTCTTCATTCTCATTTTCCAGGATATTGAGGGTTGGTTTTTTATTTGATATTATCTCGGTCCACAGTTCTTTTTCATGTCTTTGAGAATTAAATTTTATCAGGCTGTTTGCCAGGTTCAAGATTGCTTTTGGAGACCTGTAGTTTTGCACTAATTTGATTTTAACAACGTTTTTATAATCTCTTTCAAATTCTAAGATGTTTCGAATATCAGCACCACGCCAGCTATATATTGC
>CAYWPW010000261.1:0-3390 GCA_964460095.1 uncultured Candidatus Cloacimonadota bacterium | reverse complement strand
TTTCGTGAAGTTCTTTTAATTCATCAGAAATTTTATCGTATTTCTCTTTTGAATTTAATATTTCCAAAGTCTTATTATAAATTGATTTTCCATTTGCTTCATCCTGAATTAATTCCGGAATAATATCTTTATCCAATACGATATTTGGCAGTCCGATCCTTTTTATTTTGATAAATCGTTTTCCGAGTTCAAAAGAAATTTTACTGGTTTTATAAACGATCAGAAACGGAGTTCCGAGGTACGCAGTTTCCAAAGTTGCTGTGCCGGAAGTAACCACCAGGAAATCGCAATATTTCATCATTTCATAATTATGATTTTTTATGATTTTCATATTTTGATTTTCAGAATTTTCTATAGTTTTCCGAAAAAGTTTATCAGAAACTGTTGCAGCTTTGGATACCAGGAATTCATATTTCTCAGCATCGAAAAAAGAAATTGATTTGATGTATTCCGGTAGCATTTTTTTGATTTCAGTATCCCTGCTTCCCGGTAGAAATCCCAACCATTTTTTTTCCGGATTGAGCTGATACGCTTTAGCAAAATATTTTTTTGACAACCGGATTTCTATTTCTTCGGAAATGGGATGACCCACAAATAACGATTTTACGTTTTCTTTTTCAAAATATTTTTTTTCAAAAGGAAGGATAAAAGCAACATAATTAGTGTATTTTTTCAGTTGAAATATTCTTTTATGTTTCCAAGCCCAGAATTGGGGACAAATAAAATACAGGACTTTGATCTTTAATTTGTAAGCCATTTTTGCTATGCGCATGTTGAGTCCCGGATAATCCGTAAGTACAACTAAATCCGGAGGATTTGTCTTGAATATTTTTTTTATCTTTACTTCCACTTTCAGGAAAAAAAACAGGTGTTTGATTACTTCAGAAAAACCCATCACAGAAAATCGTTCAAAAGGGAAAATCGGACTAAAACCGACATTTTGCATGTTTTTACCACCAATTCCGAAATGAGTAATATTTTTGCTTTTTTTATTTAATTGGTAAATTACTTTTGATGCGTGTAAATCACCTGAATTTTCTCCGGTAATCCAGAAAATCTTTTGAGAAAGTGACATTTATTAGATATCTTCGAATAAATTATCAATCTTAGATAAATGATCCTCATCCAAAGAAAAGTTGATATAATCTGCAAAAACATCCAGGATAACTAAAGCGTTTACATTTGCATCTTCTCCATCAAGGCAGGAAAGACGCTTATGGAACGCACTATTTACTTTGTGAATTTCTTCGTAAAGGTCGATCAGTCCCTGCATGTTCCAATCCGGCTCAAGACCTTTCTTTTTCCTGAGATATTGTTTTACAAGATACATTGACATTGAGCGGTACATTGTTTCTTGAATACTGGCAAAAGGAAGATGAAAGCGAACCATTGGTTTTAAATGTGCCAGGATGGGACAACCGGAAGCTGGCATATATATTCCTAAGATGGAGCTGACTCCAGTCTGAATAGATGTTCTCTTACAGTATGCACGTTCAGGAGTTTCTATACATACATCCACTTCCTCATAAGAAATCGAATCATTGAAAAAATGAACAAGCTCCACCAGGTTTGCAGCAACCGGACAGTGAGTAAATTTTTCTTTATCCAATGGACAATTTGGACACTGACAAAAAGTAAGTTCAGTCCATTCAGGTAGTTTTTCACAAGGATTGCTGACGACTCTCAGGGTTTTCGGATCTATAGTAATTTCAAATTTCTTTAAAACTTTGTTTTTTTCGGAAAATGTATAAAGAAATTTAAATTGTTTTTCTGTACTTCCCATTCGTTCCTCCATAGCGCTTTTATTGTAGAAATCAATTTTTATTTTTAATGTTTAATTTAATTTTTTTTTGCTAATAATTTGTCAAGATAATCGCTGTTAAATTCTTAAATATGCAATAAAAAAATGTGATTAAATTAAAATTATAGCAGCCAAATAAATTATAATCAAGCTAATAATTCCGGGCAGAGCTAATTTTTTAAAGAAATTCTTATAATTTGTTTCAAAAAATTCCAGAGTAAAAGATACACACGGATGAACCGGAGAAATCATATAGCCGATAAAAACAGCACTGTACATTAAAGCAAATATCAGAGGTGTCATTGTGTCTGTTCCAAATTTTACATTAAAAATAGGCACCAGAATTGAGACTGGAAGTTGAATTCTTCCGGTAACAAAACCTAAAAATACTGCAATCCCAACAATTAAAAAATTCATAGAAAAGACAATTTTAGAAATTTCATCAGAAACATTTGAAGTCTTGAAAACATTCAGAAAAAGAAAGACTCCAATTATTATCAGAAAAAATTTCCAGGGTTTCATTTTTAGAATAATTGGTTTAAAATCTCTAATTTTTAATTTTCCAAAAATTGTAGTTAATATTAAACTGATCATAATTCCAATTACAAGCGAGATTTCATCCATTATTTTCATGTTTAGGTTTGTTAGAGTCACGTGAATTATGGGAGCTGATAGAATTATAAAAATTGGAGTAAACAATTTCCTGAAATCAATTTTATGAGGAGATGGCATCTTACCTGAAATATTCTTCAGTAAAAAAATGTAACCTAAAATACTCAATAAAAGGAAGGTTGGAATGAGATAAATTAAAATTGTATAAAGGTTTAAATTTACAATCTTTGAGCAGGCTAATATTGCTCCTAATGGATAAATCAAAATTAAAATATGACGAAACCAGACATTAATTGCAACAAAAGTTTCATCTTGAATATCTTTTCCTGCTTTCATCAACATTGGTGCTGAAAGAAGTGCTCCTCCAGGAAGTGGAAGTAAACCCATAAAAGCTGGTGCAAAAGCAAGAAATCCTTTCCTGCTTATTTGCAGATTGTCAACCAGATTCCCGAGTAAACCGGAAGTTTGTAATGCCCTGCCAATAATCGGGATAAGACCCACAGCCAGAGCTAAAAGTAAAATCGAAATGTCTGTTAATGTGTTTGCAATTTCTGCCAATAACATACCTATTTTGAGGTTGAAGATTCCTAAAACTAAAGCTCCGACCATCATACCGAGCCAGAGATTTTTCCGGGCAATAATCAACAATAAAGCAAGTGATAAAATGAAACTCAGCCAGATCAGCATTTATGTAATTCCTAAAATAACTTTTCTGTTTCGAGGACCATCAAATTCGCAGAAGAAGATTCCCTGCCAGGTTCCGAGAATCAAATTTCCATTGCTGATAAGAATTTCTTGTGAACAGCCGACAATAGTGCTTTTTGTGTGGGCATCCGAGTTTCCTTCGAGATGACGGAATTGTGCAAGATGTGGTGATATTTTATTTAAAGCCAGGGTAATATCGAGCGGAACACTTGGATCTGCATTTTCATTGATGGTCACTGCTGCTGTTGTGTGAGGAACATAAATAGTTATTT
>CAYWPW010000260.1:0-3405 GCA_964460095.1 uncultured Candidatus Cloacimonadota bacterium | reverse complement strand
ATATCATAAGAAAAGCTTTGAAAACATTTTCTCCTCTTCCCCATCGTTTGGAATTCATCGCAGAAATAAATAGCGTAAAATTCTTTAATGATTCTAAAGCGACTAATACGGATTCTGTGAAGTTTGCCCTTAAATCGTTTGCAAAACCTGTCAGAATTATTATGGGAGGTTCTGATAAAGAAGAAGATTATTCTGTTTTGAATCCGCTTCTGAAAAAACAGGCAAAGAAGATTTATCTAATCGGAGAAACTGCCAGCAAAATGAAAGAAATCTTCAAATCGATTACAGACATTTCGACATTTAATGATTTCAAAAAATGCATAACAACTGCTTTTTCCGAGGCTGAAAAAAAGGATATTATCCTGCTTTCCCCGGGGTGTGCAAGTTTTGATATGTTCAACAATTTTGAGGATCGAGGTAACACCTTCAGAGATATTGTAATGGAACTGAAAAATGAAAACTAAAAGCTATATCGCAGATTATGACCATCTGATTTTTTTTGCCTATATAGTTCTTGTTTTCATTGGTCTCTATATGCAACTGAATATCAGTTCCGTTCGTACAGATATGTCCTTTTTCTACAGGCAATCTATCTGGTTTGTGATTTCTCTTGCTTCAGTCTGGTTTGCATTTAAAGTTGTTAAACTCGACAAAATCAGGAAATATTTCATCCTCTTTGTAATCTTATCAATCGCACTCCTTGTTCTCGTTTTGTTTTTTGGTACTTATGTTAAAGGAGGAACAAGAAGTCTGAGAATCTGGAAAATCAGTATTCAGCCAAGTTTGATAGCCAGGGTTGTACTGGTTCTCTATTTCGCTCACATTCTTGATAGAAAAAAAGATTTTTTAAAAAATTCTCATCCAATTGGATTCATAAGAAATTTTCATCCTCTGATAGTTTTTTCCATAATAATCTTTGGCTTAATCTTATATGAAAAGCATTTCAGCCCTCTTGTTATTTCCGGTTTTACATTATTATCTCTTTTGTGGCTTGCTAAAATAAGGTTTTCGACTATCTCTTTAATTTTAGCAATTATCCTGATTTGTGGATTTTTAGTCATAAAATTCGGTCCGGAATATCGAAATGAAAGAATGGAAATTTATGCAAAGTATTCTCTTTTTCATAAGATATTCAACAAACAAAGCGATTATCAGGGCGAGAAAAACTATCAAGTTAAAGAAAGCCTGATTTCGCTTTCCAGTGGAAAAATATTTGGAACATCTCCTGGTAGAGGAACCGGAAAACACTATTTCCTTCCGGAAGCAAAAACAGATTATATCTTTGCAATCATCGGTGAAGAATTTGGATTTATTGGAGCTTTTTCTGTTTTAGGATTATATATTTTTCTTTTTTACCGTTCCCTGAAATCTTCAAATAAAAAGGAAAACTTGTTTCTGAGATTAGCCGGATATGGGCTGGGAATGAATATATTTTTTAATGCAATGGTAAATATCGGAGTTGGGATGTCTGCACTTCCTTCCACTGGCGTTACGCTGCCCTTTATTAGTTACGGAGGGACATCGCTTTTGGTTAATTCATTTTCAATCGGATTGTTATTAAATATCAGTGCGAAACGCACAAACTTTTAAAAGAAGATTTTAATGAGAGAAGCAAGAAACTCTAAAAAAATTCTGATTGCTACCGGTGGAACCGGTGGACATATAATTCCAGCGATATCTATCTCGAAGGAATTACAAAAACGAGGAATTGAGATTTTATTTGTGGGCAACAAGAACAGCATGGAAGAAAATTTAGTGAAAGATGAAGAGATCGATTTTCGATCTATTGATGTACAAAAATTATACCGGGAATTCACTTTCTCTCATATAAAATTTCCCTTCAAATTGTTGAAAAGTATTTCTGATTCAAAAAAAATCATTCGAGAATTTAAACCTGATGCATTTTTAGGAACTGGAGGATTCGTTTCCGGTCCGGTTGGATATGCTGCCCATCTGAAAAATATCCCGATTTTCCTCCAGGAACAAAACAGCTATCCGGGTTTGACCACCAGAAAATTGAGTAAATATGCTCAGAAGATATTTTTGGGAAATGCAGGAGCTGCAAAACACCTGAAAACTGATAAATTGGTAGTTTCCGGAAATCCGATAAATTCAAATGTAATCAACGAAAATGAGAAGATCGATTTTGAAAAATATAGATTGAAGAAATATTCTTTCAAGATTTTTCTTACTGGCGGAAGTCAGGGCTCGGTGGTTCTGAATAAAACTCTTTATCCGATTATTGAAGATTTAATTTCTTCTAACATTGAAATAATCTGGCAAATAGGGAAATATAGTTTTGATGAGTTTTATCCTGAAATAAAAGAGATAAAAGGTATATTCGCTTTTGAATTTACAAATGAAATAGGAAAGATCTATAATTCCGTTGATCTGGTAATTTGCCGTGCTGGAGCACTAACTCTGGCAGAAATTGAAACAAAGAAAATTCCATCTATTCTCGTTCCCCTTCCTTCTGCTGCAGAAAATCATCAATATTATAATGCTCTGGAATTAAAAAATAAAAAAGTTGCAGAAATAATCCAGCAGAAAGATTTGAATCCTGAAGTTCTCAAAGAAAAGATTTTTGAGATGAAAGAAAAATATCAGGAAATGAGAGAAAATTTTGGGGAAAGTAAACATCTTGATTCAGCTAAAATTATTGCGGAAGAAATAATTTCAAACTTAAAGGAAAAATAAATGCTTGGAAAAACCAAAAAAATTCATTTTGTTGGAATCGGTGGAATTGGAATGAGCGGAATTGCGGAATTACTTCTAAATCAGGGATTTGAAGTTTCCGGTTCCGACCTGATTTGTACTGAAATTACTAATCATCTAGCTACAAAGGGAGCAGAAATCATTGAAGGTCATAATGCTGATATGATTAAAGATGCTGATGTTGTGGTGAAATCTTCTGCTGTAAAAAATGATAATCCGGAAATTGCTGCTGCTCTGGCAAATAAAATTCCAGTCATACGAAGAGCAGAAATGCTATCGGAAATCATGCGAATGAGCTACGGGATCGGGATTGCAGGAACTCACGGAAAAACTTCAACTACTTCCATGGTTGGCAGTGTGCTCTCTGCTGCAAAGCTGAATCCAACTGTAATTGTGGGTGGAATCGTGAAAAATTATGGTTCCAATAATCTTCTCGGTTCAGGAAAATATATTGTAGTGGAGGCAGACGAATTTGACCGTTCTTTTCTCACATTAAGCCCGATTATTGCAGGCATCACGAATATCGAAGCAGACCATCTCGATTGTTACACTGACCTTGAAGGAGTTAAAAAAGCATTTATTGAATATGCCAATAAAGTACCATTTTTCGGTAGCGTAATTGCTTGTTTAGATGATCATGGAGTTCAATCCGTAATTCCATATATTAACAAGAAAATTGTGACTTACGGT
>CAYWPW010000259.1:0-3425 GCA_964460095.1 uncultured Candidatus Cloacimonadota bacterium | reverse complement strand
TATATCATCTCACCCATTTTAAGTGCGGGATGATCTTTTTTTGTTAAGTATTCAATCAATCCTGCTAAATCTGAACAGATGGTTTCATCTGCAATCTTATCCACTAAACCAAGAACACCTAATTCTTCAGCACGCTTATCAAGTTTCTCTCTGAATCTTTCTTTAACATAAGAAGGCATCCAAACTAACCGTTTCAAACCGCCTTCTGCAGAAACGAATTTTTTGCTGACAATATAATTCAAGCCAATTCCGAGAAATCCGGGAGTTTGCTGTCCACCTCCCACAACTCCAGCCAGAGTGGAAAAAGTCATGCCGCAGGGAGTCATTTCCAGAAAAGTACGGTCTACAATCATAAAACCACCCGTTCCCGGCAGGATGGCAATAATGCATTCAAAACAGCCGCAGGAGGTCATCGGGTATTTTATCAAAGAGTAAGCACTAAATCTTTCCAGGGTATTATTTGAGGCTTTATAGACAAATTCATCCACTCCTTTCCATTCCCCGATTTTTGTATCGATAATCTCACCTTTTTCAACCGGTTGGTTTGGACCCGTAGGACTAATCTGAAAAGCAGCTTTTCCATCGAGCCAATTGTAAGCTCCGCAAAGTCCGGGACGTTCCGGAGTAATAATGCAGACATGGTTGGGTGCAAAAGACTGGCATAAAGTGCAGGAATAAAAAATATCTACACTTTCATCAGTCATTTCTCCCATTCTCTGGTCTCGCTCATTATATAGTTCTGCAGAGCGTTTCAAGAATTCTGCGACCTTATTTTCTTCAGTATAAATATGTACTTCTACTTTATCTATAATCGCTGGAAATTCATCGAGAAATTTTGTTTGCAAAATTGCTCCGAGATGTTTGATTTTAAATCCCGCTTTTTTAGCTTCTTTGCTGATTCTTAACCAGACTATACTGCGTTGACCTATATGCATAATTCCAGTAGCATGATTTATCAAACTATGAATTCTTCGCTCTATTACAGGTTCAAAATCCTTCTGCATTTTTCGTCCAGCCACATAGACTACTATTCCCAGAGGTAAAGCAGAACCTTCTTCAATCTCATCAATTTCTTTACCAATAACTTCTATTTTTCCGTTTTCAACCTCATCCAGATTTTTCATTTCTACAAATTCAAATGCCTTGGAATATTTCCCTCCAAATTCCAAAGCAACATCTTCTTTTCTAACTCGTTCACCTTCAAAAGCAGAGCTGTATCTTACCGGAATGGGAACTTCAGTTACTTTAACTTTGATGTTTCGCACTTCAAGACATTTGGCCACTAATTTATTCAAGTCCAGTTCAGAGGTCAGTAGCTTCTGTTCAAATCCCTGCTCATCCTTAACTGATATTTCCGGAACTTCAAAATTGCAAATCACCGGGAATCCCATAGCGATTGCTCCCACAGCAGTCGCTACTTTTTTAGCATCCACTCCTCCTAAAACCAAAGCAAAAGCTGGAATTCGTTCTGCACAATATTTCAGGCATTTATCCTTCTGCCCACCTTCTAATCCACCATAAGTTAAGGCTGCTCTAATTGCCCAGTTCAATCCCAGAACCACAGATTCGGTTTTATTGCCAAGATGGACGATATAAGTATCAAGCGTCATCTCCACATTTTGATTGGCTAACTGCTCAAACATTGTTTTGCCTTCGTAATCAGCCGCCAGAGCAGATAAGATATTTTTCTCCTGAAGGGAGCGAATGATCTCAACCGCTGTTTCTTCATCTTTGGCAGCACCGATTATCACAGCAATTCCGGAAATATCTCCACTCACGAGCTGAACCCCGAGTGATCTAAGAACATTATCCGGAATAAAGTTTACCTGCTCTCCAGCAGAAGATTCCACAGCTAATTGCAACTCCTGCAATAAAATGGTATCGATCCCTAAATCCAGAGTTTTAGTTAGATCAACATCCGCAGAAGCAACGTCTGAATTCTTTTGCTCTATTTCTTTGATAAGATTTTGAGCATCTGAATTGGATTGGATTTTCTTGCCGGTTAAGGCAAAATACAGAGGTAAATTATAAGCAGTTTCGGGAAAACCAATTTTGATGTCTGTGGGAATTTTGTTTTCATATTTGGAGATAACAGCTTTGGTGTTGTTTAATTGCTCTTGAAAACCATGAATAGCCAGTTTAATTATTTGTTCAGCCATTTTTTACTTCCTTTAATTATTAATCAGATTTATTTCATTGATAATATTTTTTAAGTCAAGAAAAGCTTTGGAATTACCCGGCAAATCCAGCAATGAGTTTTGATTGAGTTCATATTCCAGAACATTTTCATCATGATGGATTACTCCCAGATATTTCAGTTTTTCATCTTCTGTCTGCTGAATCAGATTTTCAAAGTTTTCTAAAGATTTATCATCGATCACATTATTTATTAAGAGATAATTTGCTGCAGTTTGAATTTCAAGTTCTTTCATTAATTCTATTTGCTTTGCTCCGGTCAAAATTCCCTTGCGAGACAAATCTGAAACGATAAAGGCAATACTGATTTCACCCAGAGTTTTTCTGCTCAAATGCTCCAAACCGGCTTCGCAATCCACAATAATAAGTTTGTAATTTCTTTTCAGCTTTTCAATCATGGTTTTAATAATGTTATTGATGTAACAATAGCAACCAGGACCATCACTTCTTCCCATCGCAACCAGATCAAATCCTCTGGATTCAATAATAGCATTGTTCAAAGCATATTCACAATAATCATATTTGGAAAACGATGCACCTATTTCGTCGTTTTTGTTGAGCAATTCCTGTCGAATACTGCCAATTGTATTATCTGCTTTTAAGTTTAAAAGTTCTGGCAGGCAACTATTAGGGTCAGCATCAATTATCAGGATTGGTTTGATGTTTTTTTCAAGAACATATTTCAGGAAAAGAGCGGTGAGAGTTGATTTTCCGGTGCCGCCTTTGCCGATAAATCCGATTAATTTTGTCATTAAAATAATCCTTTTTTATACAATTCAGAAACTTCCTTCAGAAGCTCAATAACTCTATCTGCAGCTTTTTCTGATAACGAGCCGGTTCCGCAAGCTGGAGTAATGATCGTTTGTTTAATAATGTTGTTTTTATCTACACCTTTTGAAGCTAATTCATTTTGTATTGTTCTTAGTTTTTCATATAAACTTTGAGGAGTTTCAGAAAAAATTTTGTCTTCTGAAGTTGGAATAATTCCCCAGGCAAGATATTTTTCATTTCTCAGAAAGTCATTAATTTTTTTAGAATATAACATCAAACTGTCCGAATAAAGATAAGCATCAAAATTTATGATATCAACATTTGTATCCATTAAGATAGACCAATCTGTACTACCACAACAATGAACACCTGTAATGACATCAAGCTCTTGCAATTTATCGATTACCTCATTCAGCATAGTTATGATTTGTTCTCGGGTTATATTCACATAAGCAGAA
>CAYWPW010000258.1:0-3443 GCA_964460095.1 uncultured Candidatus Cloacimonadota bacterium | reverse complement strand
CTCTTTGCAAGAGAAGGGGTTAGGGGATGAGTTGAATAATTGGATTTTCTGATTTATTCTCATTATTCTCAAAAACACCTAATTATGCAGAACTCATAATAAACTTAATCCGCCACTTCTTCAGAAGTGTTTTTGGGTTCCTGCCCACGCCTTTCGAGTCTCCAGCACAGCAAGTACAACAGGATCGGTAGCCATAAGGCTAGAAATACCGGATTTAGGACGCCTTTGGTACTGAAACCGCCTGAAACATTTCCGGGAAGCAGTCCCAGGAACAGTATGATGAAGAAACCTCCGAGGGCTGCCACCCCAAGGAACGAGCCCACACGCTCATTTGAGTGCCAGGAACATAGCTACTACATAGATCCCCATCAGGGCTAACCCGATTGCTGCGATTGGTTCAATTGACACGGGTAGCGATTTAGACTCCAGGGATTGCCCAATGAACATAAGTAGTAAGAACCCTGCCATGATCAATCCGAGTACGCGAGCTGACCATCTTATAACCACTATTGCTGCATTCTTCCTTTCTCGGTCTGTCTTCATGTAAACTCCCTTTTATTTTAAAATTTATAAACAAAATCTATATATGGAAAAGTGAATACATCTTCTTCCAAGGGGAAAATTAAAGCGAAATCCGCACTTATTTTTTCACCAAAAAAACGTAAACCGAATGATAGAACCGGAGTATCTTTTTCAGGTATTATCCAATTTTCGGTAACCAGAGATATACTCCTGCTGGTTCTTAATTCTCCACCTAACACGATCATTGGTTTATCCGCAAGTTCATCCTCAACATAACCATATCCTAATCCAACCGTGCAACTTTTGTCCAAAGTACCAAACGTACTTACACCGTAGAGAATTCCTAAAGATGATATGTCCTCTGGCGGCTTGACAACAAGTGCGCCAACAGCTAAATCCATTTTTGCTGATGTCTTTATTCCTACTTTGGGAGTAAAGAGCAGAACCTGTTCATCCAGATCCAAACCCGGGATAATAGAAAATCCTCCTCCAAGTGAAATATTACTCGTGATTCCGTAATTAATGGTTGGGAAGAAAATGAAATAGTCCGCAAAGTATCCCTCCCCCTTTTTCAGCATTCTGCCGGTTGGAGCAAAAAATAAACGTGAACAATTGGGATTGGGAAACCAGTATTTTCCTTCTTTAAGCTGGTCTTCCGAAATCAGTTTTAAATCTGCTATTTCAAAAATTGAAATAGTCATAACACCATGTTTTGTTTCAAATTTTAGCTCTTCTTCACCAAATTCGATGATTCGTCCTATAAATGAAGATCCGTCTTCAATAGTCAGGATTTGTACCTGAGTTGAATCAGGAATTCCTAGAGATATAGTTCTTTCATACTTGTCGATAGAAAATAATTGAGTGAAGATGATAATCAGAAAAATGATAAAAGTAAAAGAAATAGTCTTCATAAAGCACTCCTTTTTTGAAAAGTTAAAAAACAACGATCTAAGAAGTGCCAGATATTTTGATGTTCAGAAGTGTTAAGAAATTTCAATATACTACACTTCTTTATCCACATTTCCGAAAAAGAGATATATGCTTTTATATGTCAAACTTTTTGTGTGTTTAAGATTGCTTATATCAAAAAACGTTCCGAAAGCTCGGAGCATTAACAGATTATAATTTTCGGACAGCTCAAAAGAGCTATCCCTACTTCATAAGGATCATTTTATTAGTTCGTTCAAAACTACTTGTTTTTAATTTATAGAAATATATTCCTGAACTTACAGATTCGTTATTCATATCTTTTCCATCCCAAACCATTGAAGATTGAAAAACTTGTCCGGCATTTGACGGATTGAATATTGAATATTTTCGGATTTTCTGTCCCCTAACATTATAAATTAAGATCTCTGCGTCCTTTGCGTCTTCTGCGGTGAGATTAAATGAGATCGTTGTTTCCGGATTAAAGGGATTGGGAAAATTTGAAAGATCGGTGAAAGGTTTAACAATATTGTTTTGTGCAAATACATTTTCAACGTTAACTTCAAAAGTTACAAAAGGTGCATTTTCAGGTAAAGTTGTTTCAAATTCATTTTCCCCTGAAGCAGCTTCACCATAAATATAATAATTGAAATTTTCTGTCATAGCAGGTAACGTTGCGTTCCAGGTTCCATTAAAAAGACTCGCTGGAATTTCTGTATAAAACTCTTCTGATTCCAATTTATAAAAAACAGATGCTTGTGAACTTTCAAATTTTGGATTTAGTCTGAATTTTATTTGAGGAGAAACATTGTATTCTAAACTATCAATTTTTCCATGAAGCACAATCAGAGGATTCTGGCTGTGATGAAGATTTGTGATGCAATGAGTTGCTCCCCAATATTGGATGATAAAGCTGGAATTCAATCCGATTATTTCATGCTCCGGCATCAACCTGGCATAAGTGTTCAGAGCTTCATCGTCAGTTTCAAAACCATAAATTGGAACCAGGACTTTGTCATTAATAATCAAAGAATTTGTGTATGTATAATTAATCGTACCTGCTGGTCCGCCATAATAAAATGGAGGCATAATAATTCTCTCAACCTGGAAATCTCTGCCATCAATATTGGTTAAAGAATCCAGATAAACTGCCAGGTTATTTAAAAGCTCGTAATCACCCGGATAACTTGCTGCAGCAGATTCATATTCACCAACAATGAATAAAGTATCGCTCAAAAGTTTGCAGAACATATCTATATGACCGGTCCCATCTCCATTCATCGGGGCGATAACGATCAAAGAATCCATGCCCAAATAATCTCTGAAATCGTTACTAATTTGTTCTTGAGAATAACCAGGATTATAATTATAAATATTTGTTGAACAGAACGCCATTCCATTTCCATCTGTTATATGATTTCCGCCATGATGAACCAAGTTGTTGCTATAATATGGAAAACCAAAATAATTCGCAATTGTAATGGGAACAAAATCATCAGTCTGATAAGTGCCATAAACAAAATCGATAATCCCTCTATCTCCATCTTCATAAATATAGAATGGACCATAATCCCTTATCCACATACTCGAGCTTGAAATAGCATTATCGAGAATAAAACTGACATTTTCCATATTCACGCTATTGACAGCTAAATGGTCATAGGCGATTGTCTGGTAATAGGAATTTGCTACCAGCATATAAACCTGAAAATCCTCTGCTACTGCATAAGCAATATCAGTGATAGTATCGATTCCCCATCCGGACCAGGCTAAAAAAACTCCATCTGCTCGTCCGAATTCCGCCGGATTGACTATTTCTTCGCCAACAGGAGGATCTCTTAGAAGTGATCTCTGTTCTGCAGCAGAGATCTTTTCCGGTTTCTTATGAATTACCGGTTCAACTGAATCAGTTGTTCCTGAGAAAATTGCAATTGTGATTAAAATAAATAAAATGAAAGAAAGGATTTTTTTCATATTGGCTCCTTTTTAATTTT
>CAYWPW010000257.1:0-3449 GCA_964460095.1 uncultured Candidatus Cloacimonadota bacterium | reverse complement strand
TGGTATTAGTTTTGTTAATAGGTTGTGGAACAACATCAATGATGATGATAGTGACAAGACCAGCAGAAGTTAATCTGAAAGGATATAACAAAATAGCAATTGGTGATATTGTAGATGATAATGGAAAAGTTAGTAGACACGCACAAGATATTGCTGATGAAATTACAGCTTCATTATTTGAGTGTGGGTATTTTGAAGTATTAGATAGGCAAAACTTAAAAACAATAATGTCTGAATATAAGCTAAGTTCATCCGGAATTATTGACGAAAGCACTACTACGGAATTAGGTAAATTTATTGGTGCTGCTGCATTTGTGTTTGGTAGGATTAAAATGGATAAATACGATGAAAAAACATCAAAAGGTAAACCATGGAAAGACAAAAAGGGTAAGCAGCATCAGACATTTTATCGTGAAGGTGCGTATACTATGTCTGTTAATTTGAAGATTGTAGATATAACAACAGCGAAAGTACTCGCAATAAAAACACTTCCTGCTCATTATACTTCCAAAAAGAGCAAGACTAATAAATGGCCAGAAAAGATTGATGTAGATTTACTTTATACAAAATGTATTTCTAATATTAAAGGGCAATTTATGCAAATGGTAGCACCTTATGATGTTCAAGTTAAGGCTAGTTTCCAAACTGATAAATTACTCCCTGAAGTTACACAAGCAATAATACAATTCAAAATTCGCGAATGGGATGAAGGTATGAGTTTACTTGAAAATGCAACAAAGAAATTTGGTCTTGAACCCAAAGTTCAAGCAAAAGCATATTATAATTTAGGCTTAGCACAAATGTATGGTGGTAAATTTGACGAATCTATTGCTAATTTCAAACAAGCAATGAAACTAATGCCAAACAAAAAAATTTACCAGAAGGCAATTGTTAAGGCAAAATCAGAAAAGGAAAAAGCTGAGAAGTTAAAAGAACAAACTGAATAGTATTTGGGAGTTTTCAAATTTTTAATTTTTAAACAAAGTGTATTATATGAATATTTTTTTAAAAACTATATCCACAATAATTATATTATCCTTATTTCTTTTTTCTCTTTCTTATGCTGTTAAACCATATTGGATAGAAAATTATCCTTATGATGCTGATTTTTATGTTGGTATAGGGTTTTCAAGTAAAAATACTGAAAACTACATTCAAGAAGCAAAGAACAATGCAATCAATGAAATAGCTTCTCAAATTGAGATAAGTATATCCAGCGAAACTATTCATAAATTAATTGAAAAAAATGGAAGAATTGACGAACTATTAAAAAAGCAAATTCAAACCTCGACAAAACAAAGTCTGGAACAAGTTGAGATTGTAGATAAGCATGAAAACAATGATGAATATTGGATATATTGCAGACTTTCTAAAAAAGAACATAAAAAACAAAAACAAATTGAATTAGATAAGGCTATTAATAACTCGTTGGATTTATTTGCCAGAGCCAGGAAAAGTGAAAAAGAAAATTCAATTTCAAATGCATTGTCGCAATATATTGAATCATTAAAACCAATTGAGAAATATCTTAATGAGCCATTAGAAGTAAAATTTAATAATCAAAATATTTTATTATTTAATGAGATTTATACTTCAATTCAGGACATATTAAACAACATTTCATTAAATCCAAAAAAAACTCAATATAATGCAAAGATGGGTAATCCTTTAAAAGAATCTATTATAATTGTCGCAAATTATAATATTACAAAAATTTCAGATTTACCAATAAAATTCTCATTTATAAAAGGTTCGGGTGATTTAGGATTAGATTCTAAAACTGATAGTTCAGGAAAAATCGTTTGCAGGATAGATAAAATTACTTCTCCTGATAAAATTCAAATAGTCAAAGCTGAGATTGATATTATGAACCTGTATCCTAAATATAATCGGTCTCCTGTCATTGTAGCAGTTGTAGAAAGTTTCAAAATTCCGATAACAAAAGTCCTTATTAATGTAGAAGGTATTGCTGTGTATATTCAATACACAGAGAAAAATTTTGGTAAAGAAGTAGTTTCTCCTGCAATAGAACCTATATTAAAAGAAAAGCTGTCAGATTATGGATTTTCTTTTGTAAAGGATATTATAGAAGCCGATATTATGATTGCACTGGAAGCTGATACCCGGAAAGGTAATAAATACGAAGGGATGTGTCCTGCATTTGCTGATGTATCTATTTCAGTTATCGATATGAGAAGTGGTGAAGAAATTTTTAAGGATAAAATTTTTAATGTGAAAGGATTTCATTCAAATTATATGAATGCCGGCTTGAAAGCTTTGCAAAAATCTGCAAAAAGAATTAGTGTTGAAATATTACCTAAATTTGTTGAAATAATTAAATAAAGCATGAATATTTTCATAAACAGATAAGTTCGTTATTTCTGAGTTTAACAAAAAAAAACCTCCTTCCGGAGGTTTTTTTTCAGGGTTATTTTACTTTCTTTTCATTTTATCCATCTTTCCAAATGGCTTTTTGTGATGACCTCTCTGCTGCATCAGTTCTTCAACTTTTGCCTGTTGTTCAGCATCCAAAATATTCCAGCGTTGTTCCTGCAATTCGATTCTCTTAATCGCAAGATTCTTTTTGACTTCAAAAATTTTGCCTGTAATTTTTTTGGCTTCTTTAAAGTTAAATTCTTTGAGAGCATCTTTTTTGTCCACTTGCAAAATGTTCATATCAGATTTTAGTTTAATACATTCTTTTTTGTTGGATGAACGTAATTCATCCATCTGTCTGATTTGCTCTTTTGTGAGATCCAGTTCGTCACGGATTCTCTCAAACATTGAGCCTTCGACATTTCGAGATTCAAATTTCGGATGTTCAAAATCTCTTCCTTGCTTTTCCCGGGAATCAAATCCCGGTCCATCAAATGCCATTAACATTGTTGATAAGGCAACAATCCCTGCGATTACTAAAATAATCTTTTTCATCTTTCCTCCTGTTTTATTTTTTCCTTCTTTTAAGGATTCTGTAAAATGCAAAAACAGATGTCTTTCTGAGGTTTCTTTCAAAGGCAATCTTCCGAAGAATCTCATTATCAGCGAAGTTCCTTCGAGAGATAAGCAAGATGAATTCCTCAGGATGACAAAAACATTCTATTTTTGCATTACTCATTTTATTTTCTTCTTTTATCAAAAGGTCTGTTTGGTGTAAATTTCCTATTGTTTTCAGGAAACTTAGAGAAAAATCTTTGAGCTTCTTCAAAACTCATCTCTTTTCTTAATTCAATCAAAGATTTACCTAATTCTATTTCCATGGCAGTTTGTTTTTCAATAGCATTTTCCAGCATCTTATTAAGAAGTTCTTCATTGAAATCCGGCTTTTTCAATTCCTCAATAAAAGCAATTTTTGATTGATGGAAATCATGCTGGAAAGATGCAACATGCTCTTTGCGATTCCTGAAATGTTCTCTTAATTCAGGAGGAGGTCCGAATTTGTTTTCAAGAAA
>CAYWPW010000256.1:0-3449 GCA_964460095.1 uncultured Candidatus Cloacimonadota bacterium | reverse complement strand
TCGTTTCCCAGCGGATTCTTGATTTTTGCAACATTTCTGCGTTCATCAGATTCCGGGATATTTAAAGAATCTAAATCTTTGGGATCCGCAAAACTCCAGTTAATTACTTCGCAAAAGCCATAACTAACCAGAATATCCTGTAATTTTCTGCGAGCATAAAAAGAACGTTTGTTCATTATATTCTGAGATTTATGAAAAGTCTCAACATTATTGTAACCGTGAAGGCGGATAATTTCCTCGATTAAGTCGATTTCTCTTGTCAGGTCTTTTCGGAAAAACGGAATTTCAAAATATAATTTGTCCTTTTCTTGTTTATGAAGTCTCAGTTCCAAACCTTCCAAATAATCTATCAGGATTATATCATCTTCTTTGATTGTCAGAAGTTTTTTTACTCTTGATGGTCGCAAGGTGACAATGTTGGTTTTTTGTGGATTTGGATATGAATCTAAAGTACCTTGAAGAAGGGTGCCTCCAGCTATTTCTAAAATTAATTGAGCTGCCCTTTTGCTAACAATTTCTGCTGTTTCATCAGAAAGATTTCTCTCGAATCGATAGGATGAATCTGTTGATATTTTTAGTCTTCTGGAAGTTCTGCGGATATTTGCATAATTGAAATTAGCAGCTTCCAGAATGATATTTGTAGTTTGAGGAGTAATATGAGAATTTACTCCTCCAATAATTCCTGCAATTGCAATTGGTTTGGATGCATCAGCAATTACCAGATCAGATTGCTCAAGTGTGTAAGTTTCTTCATCTAATGCTGGAATTTTCTCTTCTTTTTTTGCTCTTCGCACAATAATTTTTTTGTCATCCAGGTTTTGGTAATCAAAGGCGTGAAGCGGATGTCCGTATTCCATCATCACGAAATTGGTAATATCAACCACATTATTGATAGGTCTCAAACCAACAGCGAGAAGTCGTTTTTTCAACCACTGGGGAGATTCATCAATCTGAACATCTGTAATCATTCGGGCAACATAACGGGAACAAAGTTCAGGCGTTTCGTTTTCCAGAGCTAATGCTTCTTCAATTTTTTTCTTACCGGATTTCAATGAAATTTTCGGCAAATTAAAGGGTAGTTTCAAAAGAGCAGAAAGATCGCGAGCCACTCCAACCATTCCTAATAAATCCGGCCTGTTAGGAGTAATTTCCAGCTCATAACTTGTATCTGCCAAATTCAGATAAGAAGCCAGATCTTTACCGGTTGGAGCATCATCAGGTAAAATCATAATACCATCGTGATTATCTGAAATTCCAAGTTCCTGCTCGGAACAGATCATTCCATAAGATTCTTCTCCGCGTAATTTGACCTTTTTGATTTTAAATTCACCAAGTTTTGAACCGACCGGAGCAAAAGCTATCTTTTGATTTTTCGCGCAATTCTGAGCTCCGCAAATAACCTGTTTTATCTCATTTCCATCATCAACTTGGCAGATGGAAAGTTTATCAGCTTGCGGATGATTGGTTTTCTCAACAATTTTACCGATGATAATTTGTTTTAATTCTTCACCGATATTTTCAATGGATTCAACTTCTATTCCGGAAAAAGTGAGTTTCTCTTCCAACTCTTTGGAATTCAAATTAATGTCTATGTATTGCTTTAACCAATTATAACTTATTCTCATTATTATCTCAAATTATTGAAATCAGCTTCGATATCTTTCATCGGCAGAAATCAAAACTGTTTCAGGAAACGAACATCATTTGCGAAAAGCATTCTCATATCCGGAATTTTGAATTTTAGCATGGCAATCCTATCTATTCCCAAACCAAAAGCATAGCCTGTATATTTTTCCGAATCGATTCCAAGCATATCAAATACATTCGGATCGACCATGCCTGCACCACCCATTTCCAACCAGCCGCTTCCTTTGCAGAGATTGCATCCTTTTCCCAGGCACTTCACGCAGATAATATCTATCTCTGCGCTTGGTTCTGTAAATGGGAAAAAATGGGGACGAAATCTTGAACTAATATTTTCACCGAACATTTTTTTTAAAAATATATTTAAGATATCCCTCAAATCTGCAAAAGTAACACCTTCATCAACAACTAAAGCTTCAACCTGATGAAATGCGGGAGAATGAGAAGCATCATTTTCATTTCTATAACAGCGTCCCGGTGAAATAATTTTTATGGGAGGATTGTGTTTTTCCATCACTCTCACCTGAACTGTGGAAGTTTGAGCCCTCAAAAGAACATCATTTTCAATGTAAAATGTGTCGGAAAGATTTCTGGCCGGATGGTCTGGCGGAGTATTCAGAGCGTCAAAATTGTGAAACTCATCTTCCACATCCGGACCTTCTGCAACATCAAATCCCATGGAAAGAAAAATGTCTTCGATTTCCCTCCAAACCAAAGTAATAGGATGAAGACTTCCTTTTTCATGTTTGCGTCCGGGCATTGTCAGATCGATGAATTCGGATTTGAGTGTTTTTTTATAATCAGATTCCTTAATTTCTGCTTCACATTTTAAAATAATATTTGTTATTTGTTGTTTTGTTTTATTCACGAGTTGTCCAAAAGCTGGACGTTCTTCTTTGGGTAGTGAACTGATTTGTTTCATAAAACCCATCAGTCCGCTTTTTTTCCCAATAAAGCGAGATTTCAGTTGTTGAAGTTCGCGAATAGAACCGGTTTTATTAATCTCTGATTTTGCAGATTCCAGAATTTTATTTAATTCTTCTTTCACCCTGATTCCTTATTATAGCCGCAAAAATGCACAAAACAAATTTTGATTTATTTCGGTTTCTATTTCTGGGCTTTAGCTAAATCACAAAGTTTTCCGAAAGCTTCCAAATCATGAAAAGCTAAATGAGCAAGAACTTTTCTATCGATTTCTACCTCGGCTTTTTTTAATCCGCTGATCAATTTACTATAAGAAAGGTCATTCATTCTGGCAGCAGCATTAATGCGGATAATCCAAAGTCTTCTGAATTCTCTTTTCTTGGTTTTTCTATCGCGATATGCATAAAGCCAGCCTTTTTCTACTGCCTGACGTGCGGTTCTGTATAATTTGCTTCTTCCGCCTACATAACCTTTTGCAGCTTTCAGAAATTTCTTTTTCCTTCTTTTTGCAGCGACGTTATTTGTTGATCGTGGCATATGATGTCTCCTTTTCCCTTTGTCTAAACACCCAGCATTTTTTTCATTCTGGGCACATCTGAGCTGTTAACAAGACCTGATTTTCGCAGACCTCTCTTTTGTTTTGTGCTCTTTTTTGTCATAATATGACCTGCATAAGCATGAGAGCGTTTTAATTTACCTTTCCCTGTTACTTTGAACCTTTTTGCCACACCTTTTCTGGTTTTGAGTTTTGGCATTATTCCTCCTGGATAATTCGATATTTATACTTTGAAATCTACGCCCCATTTTTCAGCGCAGATGTTTATCATTTGTCTTTCCGTATCTTTAAATTTCTTATCGGACATGGCGATTTCTACAAGGTC
>CAYWPW010000255.1:0-3480 GCA_964460095.1 uncultured Candidatus Cloacimonadota bacterium | reverse complement strand
TTAGAATTATTAGTTCTACAAAATAGAGTGTTTTTGTCATCCTGAGATATTCTTCTTGCTTTTCCATCGAAGGATTTCTGCTTATTATGAGATTCTTCATTAGAGACTACTTTAAAGACTTCCTCAGAAAGACAACCTTTTTCATTTTGCAGAACCCTTATCTTAAAATCAAAAAGGAGTTTCAATGTCATCATTTGAAAGAATAGATATCAAGAAACGTTGGCCCATCCCCCCAGCTCTCAAACTGATTTTGTTAGCTGCCGTTATACTTGGTTTGGTTGCCCGCAGTTGCTGGATGAAAAATCCGGGCAGGAATTTACAGATTTCAGAAATTGAGATTACAGAGGTTACAAATGTGAGTGCTGATGTCAAATTCACAGTTGCAAACAGAGCGAAAATTCCACAGAAGAAATCAATTCTGATAAAGATTTTTTCACCATCCGGAGATTTAATTGCCAGCAAAATAGCCTGGATTGAGATACCTGCTAAATCTCGAAAAAGATATTTGAAAGTTTTACAAAAATTTAATTTTCCCATTGAAAATCCTGAAGAAATTGTTGATGTTACAGTAGAATGGTATAAATAATAAACTATGAAAACTTGAGTTTGGGCTTGTTCCCAAACTCTGTTTGGGAATACAACGCGCTACGAAAGAGGACTTTCGTAACGAGCAAAAGTTACTGTAGATTTTTAAAAATAAACGTGAGGTGAAAATGAAAAAAATATTATTTGCTTTATTATTTTTGAGTATTTCGATTTATGTATTTGCATCTGATCTTTTAGAAGAAATTAATGAATTATATTTAAATCAGGAAATCAGTAATGATTCTCTTTTCATCTTGCTTTCGGATTGGAATAATTATCAGCAACCGGACAGCACCGGAATTTTCCTACAAAAAGAAAATGTTATCAATGACACTTTAATTGCTCCCTATTTTATTCATATTCCACAAAATTATGATCACACTAAACCAACTCAACTCCTTGTTTATCTGCACGGTGGAGTTGGAAGAAAAGATTTTGTAGAAGATTTCGATGAATATACTCAACAGGTCATAGCACTTTTCCCACAGGAAGTCAGGGACGAATGGTTCTTTCTTTTCCCTCAAGGAAATCAAAATACAATGTGGTGGGATCTGGTTGGGATGGATAATGTCAAAACTCAGATCAAAAACCTTAAAAAAAATTATAACATTAATGATAACACAATTTACATGACTGGTTTCTCAGATGGCGGTTCGGCTTCGTTTCATTTTGCTTTAACCGATCCGAACATGTTCGCCGCATTTTATCCATTGAATGGGCTAATTGCTGTAGGTTCCAGGGTCACACAGAATCCTGCCTATCTTCCCAACCTGAAAAACAGACATTCGCGAGCTGTTAATACAGATGAAGACCGTCTTTATCCCTCTGCTGATATGCGTCTTCTGATGGAACTATCTCTGCAAGCTGGTGCAGACCTTTTGTATAAAGAGTATTGGGGGATCGGACATGATTTTGCTTATGCAGATGTCGATGTTCCCATTATGGTTCAGGACATGAAAAACCACGCGCGAGACATCTTTAGAAGTGAAATTTACTGGGAAACTTCCATTCCTGAATTCAACCGGTGTGATTGGTTGGAAGTTACTGAACTTGATACTTTGGAAACACCTAAAGAGTGGCATAAAGAATACAATATAAAAATGGAAAATAAACGCATCCAGTTTGGATTTTATCATGATGAAACCTTTGAAGAAAATGGTGTGAAAGTCGGGAATATCATTAAGGGTTCAACTGCTGATAGTATGGATTTGAAAAAGGATGATATCGTAATCAGAATGGATGAAAAAGATGTGGAGAACATCGAGAAACTGAGCGAACTGAAAACCTTCAAAAAAAGAGGAGATGAAGTTTCTCTTATTGTTCTTCGTGATAAGAAAGAAGTAAAATTGTTCGGTCGATTTCCAGAAGTTGAATTTTATGATGCATTCATTTTAAATAAACTTTCCGGAGCAGTAAAAGCAAAATACTGGGGAAATCATTTTGAGATTGAAACTTCCCGTGTAAATGAAGTTGCAATATATATTCATCCCGATATGGTAAACCTGAGAAATCCTATTACTATAAATATTAACGGAAAAGAATTTTTCAACGATATTATCGCTATCGACCGTGAATTTATGGTTGAGAATTTTAAAACGAATTTTGATAGAAAGGCTTTATGGGTGAATAGGATTATTATAAGGATTGAGAATGATTGAGCAAACCCTGAAAACGCTTCTTTCAAATTGTCTCCTTGCTTAGCACTTTCCGGGTTAATAATTTGATTTCTTAAGTTCCCACCTTGAAAGGGTCAATCTGAAAGATTTAATTGAAAGAGACCTTTTCAAGGTTTACCAATAATATTTTACTCCAAATCCATCTGCAGTTTACGCTATATCGTTCAATTCCATTTAACAAACCTTTGGTTTATTAATATTGACATTTATACACACTAAAAAAGTTTTGAGCAGATTTAAAGAGGTTAAGTATGTTCAGATTAGATGATAAGCACCTGGAAAAGGCAAAGGAGCTTGCGGCTCATAATAGGAAGATAAAAACCTGTAACACCTGTTATGACCGCGGTTATATTGGAGTAACGCCTGAAAATACAATAATGCTGTGCCATAAATGCGTAGATATGGAAAAAGCAACAACTGCCTGGAAAGAATATGTGAAAGGTGTTCCTGAGCTGCATGAATATTACGCAGAATTTCTCAAAGAAGAGAATGAAGAATAAATAATTTGCTTTAAGGCAAGAAATAAATTTTAAATAGAATCAGGAGAAACAATGTATAGATCAGTAGATATAAAAGAAAAAGCCTCTGTCCTGGAAAAAAGGATCAGGGATTACTGGCAGAAAAAAAACACTGCACAGAAAAGCGAAGACATTCGCGCAGATGCAAAGCAATTCATTTTCTATGAAGGTCCTCCTACAGCTAATGGTATGCCCGGAATTCATCATGTTATTTCAAGAGCTATAAAGGATGCTGTTTGCCGTTATAAAACCATGCAGGGTTTACATGTAAAACGTAAAGCCGGTTGGGATACGCACGGTCTTCCTGTGGAGATCGAAGTAGAAAAACAGCTCGGACTGAAAGACAAGAAAGAAGTAGAAGACTACGGTCTGGAAAAATTCAATAATAAATGTAAAATATCGGTTTTTTCTTATGAGAAAGAATGGCGGGAAATGACCCGTATGATGGGTTACTGGATAGACCTGGATAATCCGTATAAAACACTTACAAATGACTACATTGAAACCGTTTGGTGGATATTGAACGATTTTTATAAGAAAGGTCTTATCTACAAAGGTCATAAAATTGTGCCCTACTGCCCCAGTTGCGGTACACCGCTCTCCAGTCATGAAGTAGCTCAGGGATACCAGGAAACGGAAGATCCGTCTGTCTTCATAAAATTCGAAGTGAAAAATGAAGAGAATACTTATTTCTTAGCCTG
>CAYWPW010000254.1:0-3483 GCA_964460095.1 uncultured Candidatus Cloacimonadota bacterium | reverse complement strand
CTTCGTTTTCCCCTTCTCTTTGCAAGAGAAGGGGTTAGGGGATGAGTTGAATAATAGAATTTTTTGATTTTTCCTCATTATTCTCAAAAACACCAAATTAGGCAGAATCCTTTATCTTAATTTTCGTTTAAAATAGAATTGTATGGAAAAATATGTCAATAAATTAATTAAAAAACCATAAAATAGAATTATCAAAACATTAATATTATACGTTTTGAATACCTTTCCAAAAAATATTTTCATACTGCTTAAAAAGTAGTTTTTCTTATTATTATAAAATTTACCATCAATAATATCAACTGCGAAATTGATTTGTTCGTTAACGAAATTTTTAGTTTCATAGTTTTGTAATATTTTTGTTTTCCCTTTTTTTATTTTTTTTTGTATTTTCAAATACTGGTTGGATGTGATAAGATTTTCTTTTTTTAACCGGTTATTTATTTTCTGCTCTTTATTGAACTTTGAGATTTCTCTGGTGTAGCTGTTTAATTTTGCCTGAGCAGTGAAAAGTCCCTCGAAAAGCCAGCGTGATGGAATAAACTGGCAAAACTCAGGTATCACATTTTCAGCATTTATGCGGATTTTCCTGTTCATCTTTTCAAATTCGATAACTGCACCACCGAAAATTATTTGAGGAATCAGCACGAGAGGTAGTAGATTAATTAATGCTTTTTTATCTTTCAGGAGAGATGAGCCTAACAATCCTAAAGAATAACCGATGAATGCTGAAAGTAATAAATAGATGATATAAACAAAAAATACACCTCTGATTTCTAAAATTATACTGGCAATAAAGAAATATAAAATGCTTTGAATTAAAGCAAAAATTGGTAAAGTAAGATTTTTAGCTAATAAATAATATCCGGTTTTTATATTAATTTTCTTTTCTCTGGAAATGATTCTTCTCTCTGAAATTATTTCATCCAAACTATTGGATAACCCTAAAAAAATAAATACGATTACAGAGATAAAGATGAAAATCGGCATGTTTATATTTGCACCGAAACTGTAACTGCTATCCGGCTGGGAATATCTTAATATCACAGAAATGAAAATTGATAGAATTGGTGCAGCCAGAAAAGTGACAAAAAGATTCGTTTTATTTTTCATCTTGTTTTTTAGATTTCTCACAAAAAGATAATAGATTTGAGAAAGATGTTCCTGCAAATTTAATTTTTTATGAGAGAATTTGCTGCGCTCGTCTTTTTTGGGAGGAAGAGTTTTTCTATGATCGGACCCGTGAATAATCTCTAAAATCTGATGTTTTTTGAATTTTGTCTTCCAATGTTGAGAAGGATATTTTCTTTGCTCCTCTTTAATTTCACTTGAATTGTCTATCTTATAAATCAGATTTCCGGATTTATCTAATAACGGATATTGGGAAATATCAAATAAATATTCCGCCATTTTTAACTCTTTTTTCCGCAGAAGACGCTCTGTATCAAAAGTTAATTCCGACAATTCTTCATCAAAATAATCAAACACTTCAGTTGTATTTCCAAAAAATATTTGAGTTCCATCAGAATCAATTAATAGAACTTTATCAAATTGCTGGAAAATATTCGGGTTGGGTTGATGAATAGTGGCAATTATTATTTTTCCCTGGTCTTTCAAATCTGTTAACATAGCGATTATCTTTTCAGAATCTTTTGATGATAATCCAGAAGTTGGTTCATCTAATACTATAATTATTGGTTCGGAAAGAAGTTCGAGTGCGATGTTCAATCTCTTTCGTTCACCACCGCTCAATTTTTTGTCTAAGATTGTTCCAACAACCATATCTTTCTTATCCAGAAGCCCGATTTGGACAAGAATGTTATCTATCTTTTTTTTGATGATTTCAGGATTTGTGATGTGCGGCAGCCGCAGGCGACCACAATAATAAAGATTTTCGTTAACAGTCAAGTTTTCGAACAACAGGTCATCTTGCGGCACATAACCCATGAATTCCTGGAAATATGAAAGATTATCAAAAAAGTCATAATCATCGATTTCAATTTTTGCTTCCAAGGGAATTATTTCACCGATCAAACATTTTAAAAGAGTGGTTTTTCCACTGCCACTTGCTCCCATTATCGACAAGAATTCACCCTTTTTCACATTAAAACTAATTTCATCCAATACAGTTTTTTCTGCATCTTTGAAGGAGTGTCTTAAATAATTTACATTTAATGTTTTGATTTCATACTCGATTTTTATGATATCGAAATATCGGTTGATTTTAAAGTTGGTTTTTCCCACTGAAATAATATCTTTATTAATCACAAATCCGGTTTCTATAGAAAGAGTGCGATAATTCAGGGCAAGCGGATTGGTTTTATTTATAGGAGTGATCGTTAATGTATCTTCATTTTTATTTATTCTGGCAAGCGAGTGTGAAGTTTTTTCCTCGCTTATTTGAAAGAATTTATCCGATGAATTGATATAAAGAGTTTCAAAAGTGCGTTTTTCTCTGAAGGATAATTTTTCTGTTAAGATATCGAGAGTGGAGAATTCAAAGACATTATTGATAATTATGGAATCATTTATTGCCAGCTCATATTTTCTTTTAAAATTTAGGACATTTCCATTAATACAGATTTCACCTTTGAAAGGTTGTATTTTAATTTTATTTTTTTCCTGTAAGATATCAAATCCAAAAAGTTCTTTCGCATATTTTATTACCTGAGTTACATCCTGTTTTTTGTTTTCATACAATTGCAAAATTTCATTATAACTTAGTTGAAGCACCATTCTGGCAAAAGGATCTGATAAATAAAAAATTTCATCTTCAGACAGTTTATATAATCTATTTGGCTGCAAAAGTTCGCTGCCAATACGATATTTGTTTTCAACAAAACTACCTATCAAAACAATATTTTCTATAAATATGATGATAAAGCTAAAATCAAGAAGTTCATTTTCTTTGATTTTGAGATCAGAATCTACATTTTCACCAAAAATGAGAAAATTTGCAAAACGTGTATCTTTAAGATGAATGGCAAATTTATCTAATTGAACATCCATGAATTTCGATTTATTTTCAATTAATTCGATAATCTGGAAATATTCTTTATTATCAATTTCCAATCTTTCCACAACATCCAGAATATCTATTCTTTCCGGAATTGAAAATTCATTATCCAAATGGGCAATTACCAGTAAATTCATCAAAAGTTTAATTTGATCAGGATAGAAAAGGTGATTCTTAATTATCTTCACACCCTGCTCTAATGAATAAGGATTTTCAATTAATTTCTGAATTTGTTGGATTGGAGGAATTTCTTTTTCTTTAAAAGCAGATTTTATGATATTGTAAAGAATATTGACTTCACGTTTTCCGATATCCTGAGAATCTATCTGCAAAAGGCGGAGATAAAGTGCGATAACTGCATTTATCAGTTCGTCTATATTATTTTTCTTTACTTTTTTAAACATGCCATTTTCCTAAGAATGAAAACAGTTCTGAAATATTAATGTATTAATTTCCTTTAACTTTAAGCA
>CAYWPW010000253.1:0-3495 GCA_964460095.1 uncultured Candidatus Cloacimonadota bacterium | reverse complement strand
TAGCGTGATTTAATCTGTTCGCTAGCCAGCACCTGTTTTATAGGTGGTAATCTTAAAATCACACCCAAAACAGCAGCTAATGCACGATGACTCCATAATACACGGTTATCAAAAATCAGGTGTTGTAATTTTCCCCGTTCGATAGCCATCATTACTACTCGGTGTATTCCATTTATAGGCGTAATAACTCTTTCAGGTCTGGATTCCAAATGTATATTCCCTTTTGTACAAGCTCGTACACAAAGTCCACAGCCCAGGCAACGTTCTTTATCCAATCTGGCTTGTTTCATTTTCGGTTTATGAGGATCGTTAGCAGAGATCAGGATCATAGCTTCAACAGGGCAGGCAGTTACACATTTTCCACAACCATCACATTCTTCATCATGAATAACCGGAATGAAATTTGTTGTATGTATGGGATTCATCAAAGCGAATCGTCGGGCAGCTATCAAAGCTTCACAGCAACAGCTGCAGCAATTACAAATAAAATTCACTCTGTTTTGAACATTTTCACCAAACTGAACTAAATTATTATCATACGCTAATTGAAGCAGATCAAATCCTTCCACTTTGTCTACCTGACGAGCATGACCGTGTTTAATCAACGATTCCGCTGCGGAGTTAAAAGTCATGCAAATTTCCATAGGTGCATCACATGCTTTGCCTAAATGTACCATTTTATGACGGCAATAACAGGTTCCAACTGCCATATGGGAAGCAGTTTTAATAACTTCAGAAGCTCTTTCATAATCCAAAACATGGAGGGCATTTTCATTAGTTAGAACTGGTTCATGAACAAACGTGCGCCCAATTTGTGTCTCCCCATCAACAAACAATGCCCGGATAAAATCCTCTTCCACATTCAAATACTGATAAAACAGTTCACTTAGCGCTTTCTGGTCAATATCATCGCGTATGCGCATCATGGAAAATTCAAAAAATCCTGCCATCGGTGGTGGAAGAGCATAAACAGATTTTCCGTTCTGTTCAATATCAACCAGTAGAGCACGTCCCGCCAATTCATCGAGTACTTTTTGCGTGCTGATTAGATCCATCTTCCAGATAGAGCCTGCTTTTTCTACAGTAAAAGGTTTAATAGGTAACAGAGAAACAAGTTCAGCTTCTTTTTCTTTGAAGAGTATTTTTAAAATTTTGTTCAGAAGTTCCGACGGTGGTGCACCTTGCGGAAAATAGTTTAAGCGTTCAACTAATTGGGAATAACCGGATTTGATTGTATTATGAGCCATAATTTATTGATTCAGATTTTAAAAAAATATTATTCATGACGAAAGAAAATGGTAACGAATAGAATTTTTTTATCTTTATGATTTTTGATGTTTTTATTAAACACACAGACACATAATTATGTATTAGCCTGCGAATTTGCTTCATAATATACAACTCCGATAGATTCGATTTGTATTCCAATTTCTCATGAATTAAAATTCAAAAATATCATCAACCTGTCAAATGAAAATAATTTGGCAGGCTCGAAAGCAAGATTCCTGGAAAGAAGTCGAGTTAATATTTTTTGCCGGGTTTATTTTGCCAGCCACTCAGCAATTGCGATAACTTCTCCGTTATCCTTAACTCTACCAATAAAAACGGAATCCTTGTTTACAACACCCACACCTTTTGGTGTACTGGTCATAACAATATCACCATTGCTCAAACTCATGAAGGTCAATATTTCAGTCAGAATATCGCTGGGCTTATAGATCATTTGCTCAATATTACCAGCCTGAACAATCTTTCCATCGATGTTCAATTCTATGCTCAAATTTTGGCTGATGTTGGAGATCTCGACAAATTTACTGAATACAGCAGAACCATCAAAAGCCTTTGCACGCTCCCAGGGAAGACCTTTAGATTTCAACTTGTTTTGCAGTTCTCTTTTTGTGAGATCCAATCCAAAACCAACAGCTGAAAACCTGCCATTCTCATATACAAAACATAATTCACCTTCGTAATGAATTTGCTCTTTTTGGAAAGAATAAAGCTCTGGTGATATTGCTGAATTTGGTTTCAAAAAGACAACCATATTTGCAGGAATTTCGTTGTTTAATTCTTTTATATGTTCCTTATAATTCCTGCCTACACAAATGATCTTTGATGGTGTAACTTCTCTGTTTCCTGCAATTATTTTATTCATTTTTTTTTAGAACTTCATCTAACTTATTGGTCAATTCACTCATAAAAACTTTTTTTTAGAATTCATTGTTTACTGAATTCCTTTCAGTTCGTCTCTCACAAAATCTACCAGCTCTTTTACATAAGGAATTGAAAAATCAAATTTTATTCCAGCAGCTTCATACAATTCATCAATTGGTTTTGTATAACCTAATTTCAGGAAATCCTCATATTTCTGAAGAGCTTTCTCTTTTCCGAATTTCTTGTAGTTTCTATAAACAGACAGTGCTCCCAGTTGCGAAATTCCATATTCAATATAATAAAATGGAACTTCAAAAATATGAAGCTGAAACAACCAGAGATTTTTCTTGAATTTTTCTAATCCTGTCCAATCCACTCCAGTTCCGAATCTATCCATCAAAGATGCAAAAAAATCTTCTCTCTCTTCCACGGAATGATCTGGATGCAAATAAATCCAATGTTGGAATGCATCAACGATCATGCACCAGGGCAGGAATCCCAACGCTTCTTTCAATTGGTCGCGTTTCGCTTTTTTAAAGTCTTCCACATCAGGATAATATTCATCCCACAAATCCATGGAAATAAATTCCATTGCCATTGAAGCAAGTTCAGCAGCTTCACTCGGAGTGTCTTTATAAGGTTCTATTTTAATATGCTTCTGGGAAAAAGAGTGCATGGCATGACCTGCTTCGTGCAGGAGTGTAACCACATTTCGATGCATGCCAACCGCATTCATAAAAATAAAGGGAGCTCCAGTTTCCGGCAGATGATAATTGTAACCTCCTGGTGCTTTTCCCTTCCTGTTTTCCAAATCAAGCAATTCGGAATTCTTCATCAGATTCAGCCGCTTCCCAAATTCCGGTTTGATATTATGAAGAATTTCAATTCCTTTATCTATAAATTCATCAATTTCTTTGAAGGGTTTCAGCATTTTGCCATCGAGATCAACTGAAGTGTCCCAGGGTTTCACAGTTTCCAATTTCAAAATATTTTTTCTTTCTTCTGTGAGTTCCTTCAAAAACGGAATGACAACTTTTTCTACTGCTTCGTGAAATTTATAGATATCATCCGGCGTATAAGAAAATCTTCCTTTAAGCTGATGCATATAATCGCGGTAATTGTCAAATCCGGCATTTTTTGCCTGTTGAATTCGCAGCTCTTTCATCTCATCAAAAAGTTCGTTAAATTCATCGTGTTTTTCCATGATTTTGTTTAAGCGAAGATTCCATACTTCTTCACGTACTTTTCTCTCTGGATCTTTCAAAAAAGGAGCAAGTTGAGAAAGAGTTTTTTCTTCACCCTTGTATTTGACTGTAATCTTGGAAAAAGCAGCTCCGTATTTGT
>CAYWPW010000252.1:0-3534 GCA_964460095.1 uncultured Candidatus Cloacimonadota bacterium | reverse complement strand
GCACAATAATTCCTACTGCTGTAAGTGGCTGCCGCCACTGATGAGCTATATTACCAATCATTTCGCCCATAGTTGCCAATCGTGATTGAGCGATAAGCATATTCTCTTTTTCACGAATTTCAACTACAGCTTCTTCTACTTTTTTTTCAAGATTAATGTTCAATTCTTTCAGCTCTTTTAATGCATTATCAAGTTGTTTCTTTTGTTTGGATATCTGTTTATTATTTTCATTAAGTTCAGAGTTCGATTTCTTGATCTGGATATTTTTCTCATTCAAAATTTTATTAGCTCTCTGTTTAACTTGATATCGTTCGTAAATTACAAAAGCTAATATTAAAATTAATATTGAAATAGCTATAAGTGAATTGCGAAGATTTTCTTGTCGCTTTATCTTTAACCCTTGGATTTCATTACTCTTACGCAACAACTCGTTCTCTTTTTCTTTCTCTTCTGTATCATATTTTATTTGCATCTCCGCTATTTTTTCACTGTTTTCTAAAGTGAATATGCTGTCTTTGATCGCAGAATAAAGTCTATGATATTCAAGAGCTTCCTGATAATTTTCGTCTCTAAAAAATAACTCGTAAAGAGTAGCGTAGAAACTTTGAATTAAGTCTTTAGCTTTTATTTCTTTGGCTAATTTTAATCCTTCTAAAAGATATTCCAAAGATTTATCAAAATTATTCAGTTTTAAATAAATTCCTCCAATATTCTTTTTACTTCCTGTGATACCATATTTATTGCCAATTTCTTCATTAATTTTTAATGATTCCAAATAGTATTCTAAAGATTTATCATAATTTTCTAAATACCAATAAATAATTCCAATATTATTTAAACAATAGGCAATATTATTTTTATCACCAACTTCTTTCATAATTCGTAATGCTTTTAGATAGTTTTCTAAGGCTTTATCATAAACTTCTAATGTCATATAAATAAGTCCGATATTATTGAGTGATCTTGCAATGCCCTCTCTATTTTCAATTTCTTCCATTATTATCGATGCTTCATTATATGTTTTTAATGCTTTTTCGAAATTGTTTAATTTCCAATAAATTATAGCAATATTATTTAAAATAGTACCTATGCCTTCTTTATCTTCCATTTCTTCCATAATTTTCAATGAATTTAAATAGTATTCTAAAGATTTATCGTAATTGCTTAAATAATAATTCCCGATTCCGATATTTTTTAAAGATATCGCTTTCCCTTCATTGTAACCTAATTTCTGTGATAATATAAAAGCTTGTTGACCATACTCTATTGTCTTTTGCGGTGATATTGAACAGTAAGCTTTTGCTAATTCATTTAACGTATCTATCTTTTCCTGATTATTTACTTCAAGGAGTTTTATTTCAAGACTGTCAATTTTAGTTTGAGAAAATAGAATGTTATAAAATGTAAGAAATACAAAAATAAATAAGAAAGATTTTTTCATATAAGCTCCAAATTAATACTGCCCAAAAAAACAATTTTTCTCATTATCTTGTCAATAAAAATAATGATTTGACAATCTCACCGTCTAATTGGAATTAATTCAAAAGATAAAAAATAAGGAATAATATGGAAAAAATAAGCGACTTTTTTAATTTGGGACTTTCAGATGAAATTCTGGAAGTTATAAAACAAAAGGGATTTGAAAAGCCTTCCCCAATTCAAGCTTTAACAATACCATTACTTTTAAAAAACGAAAAAGATATCATCGGGCAGGCACAAACAGGAACCGGTAAAACTGCAGCTTTCGGGCTTCCAATAATCGAAAATACTGAAAACAACGGTATTACGCAAGTATTGGTTTTGGCTCCTACACGTGAATTGGCAATACAAGTTGCGGAAGAAATGAGCTCATTTCGTACAAATCGTGAAATTGGGATTCTACCTGTTTATGGTGGACAACCCATCGAAGGACAATTGCAAAGATTGAAAAGAGGTGTTGAGATCGTTGTAGGAACTCCCGGCAGAATATTAGATCATCTCAAGCGAGGAACATTAAAAATCGATCAACTCTCTTATATGGTTCTGGATGAAGCAGATGAAATGCTGAATATGGGATTTATCGAAGATGTCGAAAAGATACTTTCCCAAACGAACAAAGATAAAAGAATACTGCTTTTTTCTGCTACAATGCCGTCGAGAATCATCAAACTTGCCAAAAATTTTATGAGTGAGTACGAGGAAATTAGAGTTTCTTCAAAAAGACTTACCGTCGATTTGACGGATCAAATATACTTTGAGGTAAATTCATCCGATAAATTTGAAGCTTTGTGCCGAATCATAGACATAGAAAAAGAATTTTATGCTCTTATTTTTTGCAGAACGAAACTGAAAGCACAGCATTTGGGAAATGCACTATCAGAAAGAGGTTATGATGCAGCAGCACTTCACGGTGATATTTCTCAGAATCAACGGGAAAGAATACTCGATCAATTCAGAAAAAAAAGGATCAGGATTCTCGCTGCCACGGATGTTGCCGCTCGCGGAATCGATATACAAGAACTTACACACGTCCTGAATTACTCCATCCCGCAGGATCCGGATTCCTATGTTCATCGCATTGGTAGAACAGGAAGAGCTGGAAAACGCGGAACTGCCATCACATTCATAACACCATCGGAATATCGAAAATTAATGCATATTCAAAGAACAGCACATGCGGAAATTCGTAAAGAGAAGATACCAAAAGTAAAACAACTTATCAATATGAAACGTAAACGTATAATTGAAGAAATCAGTAAGATCATCGAAATGAAAACTTTCGAAGATAACCTACCGGTTGCCTACGAGCTTTTGGGAGATAACAAGCCCGACGAGATAATTGCTGCACTTCTCACTCACGCCTACAAAGACGATTTCTCACCCGAAAAATATGCGAAGATCAGAGATGTGAAAGGTCGGACAGATAAAGATAATTATTCACCCGATCAGAAAGGAACAACACGTCTTTTTATAGCTTTGGGAAATAAAGATAATATTAGTAAAAGAAAACTGACAGATATGATAAAAAAGGAAACAATGATAGATTCTCACCTGATACAAGATATAAAAGTTTATGATAATTTTTCCTTTGCCAATGTACCTTTTGCAGAAGCCGAACAGATCATAAAAGCGTTCAGGAGAATGGGAAGAGATAACAAACCTTTAGTTGTAAAAGCAAAACCGGAAGAGAAAAAGGGAAAAACTAATTTCAGTAAAAGGGCAAGGAAGAGAAAATAACTGATATAAAATATTATTTTTAACATTTTTATTATTCATTAAATTTCCCAAACGTGAAAAACGTTGACATTAATTTTAATAATTTAAATTAATGCTTATGAGGAACTTAAAAATGAAAATCCATACTAAAACCATTGAACAACTATTAGAAAAATTAGAAAAAATAAAAAAATCGTCATCGTTAGTGATAAGAAGCAATTTAAAAAAGTCATGGCTACTAAGCGTGGTAATTCAATGAATAGCCCCATGATTTATCTCGGGGATGGTAGTGTAACATAATTTATGAAAGATTATGAAAGAAATTTTGGTCAGAAATCG
>CAYWPW010000251.1:0-3544 GCA_964460095.1 uncultured Candidatus Cloacimonadota bacterium | reverse complement strand
TTTGAAGAATATAACTTATTTTATATTAATAAGTTATGAAATATGAAAAAGGCTTAATGGCTTAAAAAGGAGGAGGTGAAATGATTAGCGTTACAGTTATTGGATTTATTTTTATAATTATTGCCTGGATTATGCAAGTCATTACTCTTGCAGGAAAGAAAAAGACATTAAATTTATTTTTTATTTGGCTTTTTTTGATAGGAATATTATTTTTAATTATCGGGAATATTCAATTTCAATCTTTTACTGCAACTTACCTAAATTTAGTTATGGCTGTGCTTGCAATAGCTGCAATAATGCTGTATCCAAGGAAAAAGAAGAAAGATCAAGAGAAAGAGTAGATTATCTTAATTTTTTTTTAATTCTTCCAATCATCGATTCAACATCTAATTTGTAATATCTGAAAAGAACTTCAGATTTACCGGAAACAGCATAATTTTCCACACCGAATTTATAGAATTTACTTGATAATCCCATTTCCATCATTTTATCTGCAATACAATTTCCTAAGCCTGTATTTACGTTATGATCTTCATATGTGAAAATTGAGCCTGTTTCTGCAGCTTCTTTTAAAATTTTTTCATTTATTTTTAAAGGACAGGAAATATTCCAGACCTGTAGATTGATATTTTCTGCAGCTAATTTATTAGCTATCTCAACTGCTTTTGAAGTGAGGGTTCCCATCACAAAAAGAGCTGCATCATTTCCATCTCGAAGTTTATCCGCTTTTCCATAATTAAATTTATAGTTCTCATCAAAGAAAATTTTTCCTTCTTTTGTTTTGATGATGTCCAGTTTTGATCTTCCCATTGAAACAAGGTAATTTCCATATTTTCGAGAAATATATCTGATGATTCTATCTGTTTGATTTGGATCTGCTGGAATGATGATTCTGAAATTATACAGGTTTTTCATCACTCCCACATAATCTATGCATTGATGAGTTTTGCCGTCTTCACCCACATCGAGTCCAACATGAGTTGTAATCACTTTCAGATTTGTTTTGTTAATATCGTTCAAACGATGCTGGTTGTAAGTTTCATCCACACCAAAAACACCGAAATCTGCAAAGAAAACCTGGATTCCATTTTTGGACATTGCTCCAGCCATAGTTGCTGTGTGGTGTTCCATAATTCCACATTCATAAAAACTATCAGGAGCAATTTCTGCGAACTTTGTAGTTTTCACACTTCCCTGCAAATCACAGTCAAAGACAGCAAATGAATTACTAATTACTAATTTCAAATTTCTAATTGCTAAATCTGCGACAGCGTTTCCCCAGGCAGAGCGATTATCGGTTTTTTCTTTGTATAAGATTGGCTTTCCGATATTCAGATCGAAATCTGTATAATTAATTGAACAGTCTTCCTGAGTTAAGTTGGAGGGTTTGAAATTGTTTCTTAATTCTTTATATTTTTCCAAGTCATCTATCAAACCAAGCTCTTTTAAAGCAAGTTCCAGTTCTTCTTCCGAAAGAGGTGCTCCGTGATATTTTTCCTGGTTTTCCATAAAGGAAACACCTTTTCCCATGATTGTATTTGCCAAAATCAAAGTGGGAGCATCATTATGCACAGCATCAAAAATAGCATTTTGAATCTCGTTGAAATCGTGACCGTCAATCTCGATTACATCCCAGCCATCAGAAACATAATTTTCGATAATATTTTGCGGCATTATCTGGTTGATATCACCACAGATTTGAAGCTGATTATAATCGCAAAAAGCAGTGATGTTGTTCAAATGATATTTAACTGCAAATCTGCGAGCTTCACTCAACTGACCTTTTTGCTGTTCACCGTCTCCCATAATCACAAAAATATTATTCTCAATTTTTTTCTGTTTGCAGGCAAGTGCAAAACCGCATCCTGCAGAAAGCCCCTGACCCAGATTTCCGCTTGCCCATTCCACTCCAGGCACATCAGGTTCCACGTGACCTTCAAAAATGCTGCCGGCTAACCTGAATTGAGAAATCGCATCATCGAGTTTAAAGAAATCCATCAAACCCAGAGTTGCATAAACTGCCGGAGAAATATGCCCATTACTGATTATTACTCTATCTCGATTTTCCCATTCCGGTTTTTTAGGATTAATATTAATTAGATTATAAAGAACAAACAAAAAATCGACTGAAGACATGGAACCGCCAGGATGTCCTGATTTCGCCAGAGTCGTCATTTTCAGGATGGCAGAGCGAGCATAATTTGCCTGAGTTTGGATTTTTTTTAATTCCGATTCAGAAAATTTATTATACTTCAAATTCATTAATTTACTCCTGCTATTTATTAAGAATTATGAGCAAAATTCGAAGTTTGAAATTTTCAGTCAAGCCTTTTAGCAAAGTTTGAGTTAAAGTAACATAAATCTCCGGTTTGTGAACTTTTATTTTCTCAAAGCAGGAGCTATGAGTTACATTACTAAATTGTTTGACAAGCAAATCAAAGGAAAAAGGATTGGTCAAAATTTGTAAATTTGGTGAGAAAATGTTTGGTCAGATAGCTAAGAAATTGTTTGGAGATCGTTTCAGCAGAGAGATGAAAAAATATCAGCCGATTTTGGTTGAGATCCAGACAATTTTTGCAGAATTGGAGATACTTTCGGATGATGAGCTGCGGGAAAAAATGCAAAAGATCCAATCCGAAATTCATATCGCTCTTGAACCAGCTGAGACAGAATTGGAAGAGCTGAATCAAAGATATCATTCCGAACCAAATGAAAATAAAAAAAACACTATTGGCAACGAAATTGATAGATTAACCGAAAAGCTTAAAAAAGATACACAAATAGAATTGGATAAATATCTGCCGGAAGTTTTTGCAATAATCAAAGATACATGCCGCAGACTAATTGGCTACAAGTATGAAGTTCGTGGAAGTGAAGCTGAGTGGGAAATGATTCCTTTTGATGTGCAACTGATTGGTGCTATTGCTCTTCATGAAGGAGTAATCACGGAAATGGCAACAGGTGAAGGAAAGACATTAGTAGCCACGATGCCGTTATTCCTGAATGCTTTGTTGGGCAAGGGAGTTCACCTCATAACAGTTAATGATTATCTGGCACAGCGAGATTCAGAATGGATGAGCCCGATATTTGAATTTCATGGTTTGAAAGTTGGTTGCATTACCACAGGTATGATGCCTGAAGATAGGAAAGCTGCCTACAATTGTGATGTAACTTATGGAACAAATAGCGAGTTTGGGTTTGATTATCTGCGGGATAATATGGCAACTTCTCATGAGAATCTTGTACAGAGAAAACATCAATATGCCATAGTCGATGAAGTGGACAGCGTTTTAATCGATGAAGCAAGAACACCTTTGATTATCAGCGGTCCGGTGGCAGAAAGCAAGAATTTTTATAAAGAATTACGACCAACGATTTTGCAACTTGCTAATAATCAGAATGTAATGGTAAAACGCTTTATTGCAGAGATTAAACAGCATCTTAAGAATGATGAATATGATCCTGAAATAGTTGGGAAACTCCTGCTTTTAGTTAGGAGAGCAGCACCCAAAAATAAGTCTTTCATGAAATTTATGAAAGAAGG
>CAYWPW010000250.1:0-3575 GCA_964460095.1 uncultured Candidatus Cloacimonadota bacterium | reverse complement strand
GCTGTAAGTGCGCTTTTTTTGATAGTTCCTTTCTTTGTAACCATAGTTACAAAATGCGGAAGTTCAAAATCTCTGGCAGTAACAAATGCTTCGATTTTCTCTTCTCTCTCCAATTGCAGCAGGTTAATAATTGCTTTTCCGCGAGCCAATCTGCCGACTTTAGGAATCCTGTGAACTTTGAGCCAATGGCATTTTCCAAAATCTGTGAAGAAAAGAATATATGCATGAGTGGAAGCCACAAAGATACTTTCAGTAAAATCCTCTTCTTTTAAATTCGAACCTGAAAGCCCTTTTCCTCCTCTTCCCTGTTTCCTGTAAGTATTTATCGGCAACCGCTTTATATAACCTTGATGCGATATTGTGATAACCATTTCTTCATCTGCGATCATATCTTCTGTTTCTATATCTGCAGAACCTTCCAAAATAGTTGTTCTTCTGAGATCGCTGTATTTATCTTTGATTCCAGTAACTTCCTTTTTGATGATATTCATTCTAAGGAGCCGTTTTTCTAAAATATGTTTAAGTTTCTTAACCATTTTCACGATTTCATTATATTCATTTTCTACTTTCTCTCTTTCCAAACCTGTTAATTTCTGTAATCTCATTTCCAGAATAGCTTTTGCCTGAATTTCCGAAAGTTTGAATTTTTCCTGCAAATTCTGATTTGCTTCAATAGTAGTTTTCGAAGCTCGGATTAAGGCAATTATCTCATCGATATTATCGAGTGCAATGCGATATCCTTCCAAGATATGTAATCTTCGCTCAGCATTATCCAATTCATATTTTGTTCTGCGCACTACAACTTCATGACGGAAATCAATATAATTCTGAATCATCTCTTTCATGTTGATGACTTTGGGAATACCATTGACCAAGGCACGATTGTTGACGCTGAAACTTTCCTGTAATTGAGAGTACTTGTAGAGTTTATTCAAAACTGCATTGCCTTCTGCATTACGTTTGATCGTAACCACCAAACGCATTCCCTGACGCCCGGATTCATCACGCAGGTCACTTATGCCTTCGATTCGCTTATCTTTTACCAGGGAAACGATTTTGTTGATAAGAATGGTTTTATTCAATTGATATGGAATTTCAGTAATGATAATTGCTTCAGCACCATTATTTTTAGTTTCAATAGCAGCTTTTCCCCGCAGAATAATCCTACCTCTACCTGTCTGAAAATAATCATTGATACCAGCCGTTCCGATTATATATCCTCCGGTTGGAAAATCCGGTCCGTGAATATATTGAATCAAATCAACAGGTTCCATTTCCGGATTATCGATTAAGGCAATAATCCCATCACAAACTTCTCCGATATGGTGAGGAGACATATTTGTAGCCATTCCCACAGCAATCCCGGATGAACCATTCACCAGCAAATTGGGAAACTTCGATGGGAAAACTGTAGGCTCCATGCGTGTATCATCATAATTTGTCTTATAATCTACAGTATCTTTATCAAGATCATCCATCAAATCTACGGATGATTTTTGCAAACGTGCTTCCGTATAACGCATTGCTGCAGGCGGGTCTCCATCCTGAGAACCAAAATTTCCCTGACCATCTACGAGCTGATAACGTAAACTCCAGGGTTGAGCCATCCTGACCAGAGTCGGATAAATCACCTGTTCACCGTGCGGATGATAGTTTCCGGAAGTATCACCTGCAATTTTAGCACACTTTCTAAATCCTTTTCCAGGGCTTAAATTCAATTCGTGCATGGCATATAAAATTCTCCGCTGAGAAGGTTTTAAACCATCTCGCACATCCGGCAGCGCCCGGGAAACTATCACACTCATTGAATATTCTAAATATGATTTTTTTAATACATCTTCAATTTCGATCAGTTCTATTCTCGATCTATCATGAATCATCTATCCTCCAAACTTAATTTCTAAATCCTAATTTCTAATATCAAATAAAAATTCAAATCACCAAATCTCCAAATCACCAAATTATATCTCCAACCACAAGGTCTTTTCCCGATTCAACCGATTCAACCAGTTCAACCAATTCAATCACCAAATCCTACTTGTTCTACTTGTCACATAGCTCCCGCTGTGTGACATGGATACGCTGGAGCTATGCAACGAGAATTAACCTTTTTTATACACTAACCTCAACATATTTCGCATTTCTTTCTATGAACTCACGTCTTGGTGCAACATCATCTCCCATCAGAATCGTGAACATCCTGTCAGCTTCGATTGCATCATTGATCTTAACTGCTGTGAGGATTCTCTTTTCAGGGTCAAGAGTTGTTTCCCACAATTGGTCGGCATTCATTTCACCTAAACCTTTATATCTTTGCACGTGAATACCTTTTGAACCCATTTTCTTTAGAAACTCATCCCGTTCTTCGATAGAATACACATATTTTTTTGTCTTTCCTTTCCTAAGAAGGAAAAGCGGTGGACGCGCAATGTAAACGTGACCATAATCCACTAATGGTCTCATATAGCGGAAGAAAAAAGTGAGCAGCAAAGTTGCAATATGCTGTCCATCTACATCCGCATCAGACATAATCACAATTTTATTGTACCGCAATTTGGAAACATCAAATTCTTCTCCGATACCTGCACCAAGAGCCAGGATTATCGGTTGAATCTTATCATTATTCAAGACCTTATCGATTCTTGCTTTTTCAGTATTCAGCATTTTGCCCCAAAGCGGCAAAATCGCCTGGAATGTTCTATCTCTTCCCATTTTTGCAGAGCCGCCTGCAGAATCTCCCTCCACCAGGAATATCTCTGTTTGAGATGGATCCTGAATGGAGCAATCTGCAAGTTTACCCGGCAGAGAACCACTTTCCAAAACCGATTTTCTGCGGGTCAGTTCGCGTGCTTTACGTGCAGCTTCTCTGGAACGTGCTCCCAGAATTGCTTTCATGGAAATGTGTTTTGCTTCTGCAGGATGCTCTTCAAAGAACTCAACAAGCTTTTCATAAACTATTGAATTTATTATCCCTTCCACATCAGAATTCTGCAATTTCGTTTTAGTCTGACCCTCGAACTGAGGCTCCCCGAGCTTCACACTTACAATGGCAGTTACTCCTTCTCTGATATCGCTTCCACCGGGACTTACCTTTTCATTCTTAAGAAGATTTGCACTTTTGATATAAGCATTCACAGCGCGAGTAAGAGCAGACTTAAATCCGATTAAATGTGTTCCGCCTTCAATTGTATGAATGTTGTTGGCAAAACTGTAAATTGTTTCCTGGTAACCTTCATTATATTGAATTGAAACCTCAAATTCCATGCCATTTCTTGTGCCAAAAATATGAATAGGTTCTTCAAAGAGCACTTTTTTATTTTCATTCAGAAATTCGACAAATGAAATGATTCCGCCCTCATACTCGAATTTGTGCCTTTTACCAGTCTTTTCATCCTTTAATATAATAGCAATACCTTTGTTAAGAAAAGCCAGTTCTCTAAGCCGAACAGAGAGATAATCAAAATTAAAATCTAAAGTTTCAAAAATGGTGGCATCCGGAGTAAAAATTGTTTTTGTGCCGGTTTTTCTTGTTCTACCAATAACATCCACGCCTGTTTGCGGAATACCCTTCGAAT
>CAYWPW010000249.1:0-3576 GCA_964460095.1 uncultured Candidatus Cloacimonadota bacterium | reverse complement strand
ACAACTTCTGTTACATCAGATGCTTTTTTCTCTTGTTTTGCACAACTAAATATTAAAAATGAAATTATCAGAAAAATGAATATTTTTTTCATTTCTTTCTCCAGCAAATTTTTTTGGCAAATTAAAAATAGGGATTTCAAAGTCAAATATTTTTTAGATTTAATAATTTGTGATTGACAATCACCTCTTGATAATATTTAAACCTTTCAAGTTTTTGAAACCTTAAAACGTATTTCAGATTGGAGGAAAAAATGGAAATAACGGATTTCACAACTGCTGCTGCTGCTACAAAAAAACCTGCAAAAATTATCATTGCAGTTGTTAAAGATAAAAATGATAAAATTAATATGATAACTTTGGAATGGTTTATGAGGACTTCGATAAAACCTCCGATGTTTGCTATTTCTATTGGTCATACAAGATATTCTTATGAATGCCTGCAAAATTTCAGATATTTCAATCTGTGTATTCCTTCTAAAGAAATGGCAAAAGCTGCTGAGATTTGCGGAACGAAATCCGGCAGAGATATTGATAAACTGGATTTAATTAACCAGGATTGGTTTGCTGGAAAATTTAAAAAATTGCCGATATTTAAAAATGCTCTGGCAAATTTTGAGTGTGAAGTTGTTACTCAGGTTAAAAGCGGAGATCATACGATTTATGTGGGAGAAGTGAAATATTCGTGGTTGAATGAAGGGAAGAAAATCCTTCTATTTGAAGATTTATTTTAGGAATATATAACGGAATGGAAAATGAGGAACATTATTAAATTTGAAGGTTCAAAATCTATTATTCAAAGGGTCTTAATCATTTCATCTTTTCTTAAATCTCCTTTAAGAATAATTAATTCTTCCAGATGTGAAGATGTGCAAACGCTTATAAGAAACCTAACCAAGTTGGGTTTTAATTTTCAAGAAGAAGGTAAATCTCTAATAATTTCTCCTCCTCAAAAAGTAAGAAATTCACAAGAACTTTTTATTCAAAATTCAGGTACAACTTTAAGATTGCTTCTTTCCCGGTTATCAATGATGAAAGATATCCAAGTATCAGTCGATTGCAGCATTCAATTGAAAAAAAGACCTATAAAACCTTTATTAGAAATTCTAAAAAAACTTGAAGCAAATATAAATTATCAACAATTTCCCATCGAGATAAATGGAAAAATTTTAAATGGTGGAAAAATCGAAATTCCTGCAGATATCAGCAGTCAATTCATTTCATCAATTTTGTTAGTCGCACCGTATTTTAATACTGATTTGGAATTAATTTTAAAAGGAAAAATCGTTTCCAGATCTTACATCAAACTTACCCAAAAAATCATGAAAGATTTCGGAGCGGAATCAGAATTTCAAAGAAACAGGATTTTTGTTCCTGCGAATCAGCAATACAAAAATCCTGAAGAATATCATATTGAGCCGGATTTTTCTTCTGCTTGTTATTTCTGGGCTTTAGGAGCTTTGAGTTCAAATCCAATATACACTGAAAGTAGCAAAAAAATGAAAATTCAACCGGATTTTCAGTTTTTAAAAATTCTAAGTAAAATGGGAGCAAAAATTCAAAGAAAACCAAATTATATTTCTGTGAGCAAAGGAAATCTGGTTGGAATTGAAATCGATATGAAAGATATACCGGACCAGGTTCCGACATTAGCAGTTTTATCATTATTTGCAGAATCTAAAACAAAAATAAAAAATATTCATCATTTGAAATATAAAGAATCAAATAGAATTTTTGGACTGGTAAAGGAATTACAAAAAATCGGATGTAATATCAAATATGAAAAGGAAGTTCTTTTAATTCACCCTTTAAAGAAGAAACCTCTTAAAGCCAAACTTCATTCATATCAGGATCATAGGCTCGTTATGGCTTTCTATATTTTTAAAACGAAATTTCCATATTTAACCATTTCTGATGAGCAAGTTGTAAAGAAATCCTATCCTGATTTTTTTGAAGATATCAAAGGGCTGAAACTAATTTCTTGACACAATATTTAATTTTTTTTTAAAGAAAAGTATGAATCAAAAAAAATATATTGCTATTCTTTCCGGAGGATTTTCAGAAGAAAAAGAAGTATCAAAGGAAACATCTTCTGAAATTGCAAAAGCTCTTAATAACGCAGGTTTTAATACATACAAGGTTGATCCTGCAAATTTTGATTCTTTTGGAAAAATGATGCAATATCTCAAAGAAACTAAGCCAATGATTGTTTTTAACGGCTTGCACGGTGCAGAAGGTGAAGATGGTAGAATCCAATCTCTTCTTTCTTTGAATCATATTATTTTTACCGGTTCAAATTATAAGGCTTGTGCGATTGCTATGGATAAATATATCTCATCTCATCTGGCTCATTCTATTGGTGTGAAAACTCCCAAGCATATTCTTATCAAAAAGAACGATGATGTTGATTATGATAATCTAATAAATGAAATTGGATTTCCAATGTCTATCAAACCTAATGATTCAGGTTCTTCCGTTGGAATTTCAATAATAAATAGGGAAAACGAAATTGAAGGGGCAATTGAAAAAGCTTTTAAATTCAGCAACAAAATTCTTTGTGAAAAATACATCAAAGGAAGGGAACTGACTGTCACGATTTTGAATGATGCCGCTTTACCTGTTGTTGAAATTAAACCTAAAGATGGTTGGTATGATTACCATAATAAATATACAAAAGGTAACACTATTTATGAAGTACCGGCTAAATTATCTAAGGAAGAAACGTCGAGAATTCAGGAATATGCCTTAAAAATATTTTTTCTGTTTGATTGCAAAAGTTACGCCAGGGTAGATTTCAGATATGATGGAGAAGATTTTTATTTTTTAGAAGTTAATACTCTGCCGGGAATGACTCCACTTAGTTTAACACCAATGGCAGCAAAAGAAGCAGGTTATGATTTTACAGCGTTATTGATGGAGATAATCAATAATGCTGTTAACTAATCTTAAAAAAAAGGAGAAAAAAAATGGCAAAAAAGTTAATGATTCTATTATTTATTCTTATAATTTTTTCATTAAATGCACAGTACCAGATTAATTTCACATTAGAACCACCATTTTATAATGGAGGTACTTTCAATCTGTTTTATTTTAATTATTTTGCAGATTTCGATTTGGATGATTCTGCATCTCAACCTTTGATTTTTACAATTTCCATTCAAAATATTTCTACTGAATATCATGATTATGAACTTCGTCTCGATGGTTCGTGGGGAACTTATACGGGTGAATCAACATTAACCCCTGATACAAATAATCCTCAACCTGGAGCAACGGAAATAATTACCAATCAAGATATTGTTTCTCACGATAATACATCAATTTACGTGATTGATAAATACTTCGATGAAATGCAGGATGCTTTGGAAGACCAGGTATTAGCAGATGAAACCGGTCGTATGCCTGATGGTGTTTACGCCGGCACAATACAGGCTTTTGAACCTGGTACAGATAATCCTTTATCAAACCAGGCTACGATTTATATTACAATAACTTCACCAACCCCAATAATACTGATTCTTCCTGGAAGTCCGCTTGGTTCTCCCCCTGCAGAAATCGATGACTTGAATCCGAACTTTG
>CAYWPW010000248.1:0-3582 GCA_964460095.1 uncultured Candidatus Cloacimonadota bacterium | reverse complement strand
TTGAACATCATCCAAATCATCTAATTTATCTATTAATCTAAAAAGTTTTTCAGCCACAATATCTGCTTTAATAGTATTTTTGGGTATTCTGGTCAGTTCCGCCTTGGCGATAGAGTAACCTGCAGATTCAAGATTCTGCAGCACAGTATGAAGTTCGGAAAAGGGAGTATAAATTTCATAAAATTCATCTTCAGTGATGATATCATCTGCTCCTGCATCCAAAGAGGTCATCATAATTTCTTCTTCATCAATATCTTCTATTGGAATTTGAATCAATCCTTTCTGTTCAAAAATCCAGGATACAGAACCGGTTTCTGCCAGATTGCCACCATATTTGGAAAAAGTGTGACGAATTTCAGCTACTGTTCGTTGTTTATTATCTGTAAGCGTCTCGATCAAAATTGCTACTCCATTATGACCGTATCCTTCATAAGTATAGCTCTCATATTTGAGTCCTTCAAGTTCTCCGGTTCCTTTTTTTACAGCTTTCTCGATATTACTATTGGGCATATTTGCAGATTTTGCAGAAGATATTGCCAATCTTAAACGAGGATTCGCATCAGCATCTCCTCCACCTTCACGAGCTGCAACGATTATTTCTTTTACAAGTTTTGTGAATAGTTTTCCTCGTTTCGCATCAGCAGCACCCTTTTTATGCTTTATGCTGCTCCACTTACTATGACCGGACATCTATCCTCCTGAACTTTTGAAAATATCAAATGTTTATTCAGATATAAAAAAAATATTAAATAAAATTATTCTTCTGTTTTCTTTGCTGCTGCAATCACTTTTGAAGCAATTTCTACTGGAACTTTTTCATAATGCGAGAATTTCTGAGTAAATTTTCCACGACCCTGTGTTAAAGATTTCAAAGCTGGAAAATATCCAAAAAGTTCAGCTAAAGGCATTTGAGCATTTAGAACTTGTTTTTTTCCTTTCTGCTGCATTCCCAATATTTTTCCTCGACGCGTAGAAACATCGCCCATCACATCACCCATATATTCATTTGGAATCACAATTTGAGCTTCGTGTATCGGTTCCAACAAAATCGGGCTGGCAACTCCAAAAGCTTTTTTCAGGGCATTCCAGGAAGCTATCTTGAATGCCATTTCCGATGAATCCACATCATGAAAACTACCATAATATACATCAACACTGATATCCACAATAGGATGGTTTGCAACTATGCCTTTTTTTAAAATTTCATTCAAACCCTTTTGGATGGAGGGAATGAATTTGCTTGGGATTGTTCCACCAACTATTGAATTTATAAATTCAAAGCCTTCTCCACGCGGTTTCGGTGCAACTCTGAAATATACTTCTGCGTACTGTCCCCTTCCACCGGACTGTTTTTTATGTTTATAGCTTACATCAGCATTTCTGCTGATTGTCTCTCTGTAAGGAACAGTTGGAGTTTTCAATCCTGCTTCTATTTTGAAACGGGACTTCAATTTTTTATTTACAAAAGTAATCTGCTGTTCTCCGATACCAGCTAACACGTTTTCATTTGTCTCTGCATTCATCTGCATAATAAGAGTGGAATCTTCATCCAGCAATTTAGCAAGAGCAAGACCGATTTTATCTTCATCACTCTGGTTAACAGCTTTGATCGCTTGCCAGAAAACCGGAGTTGGTAAAGACACTTCCGGCATTCGTATTTTTGAATTTGTACTCACGATTGAATTGAAATTTCGGGCAACTTTCATTTTAACAAGAGTTCCAATATCTCCGGGTTTCAGCTCATCAGCATCAGTACGATTTTTTCCTAAAACAAAAAACATGGAACCAATCCTATCCTTACTGTCTTTCTCCGGAATATAAACATCCAAACCACTTTTCAAACAACCGGAAAAAACTCTTACGTATGCTAAATCTCCCACGTTCGGATCGGAAAATGATTTAAAAACATAAGCAACTAAATCTCCTTTTTCAGAACAGATAACAGTCTTTTCATCTTTTCCATCTTGAACAAGAATTTCGTTCTTGTCTGCAGGAGAAGGAAGATATTCAATTATTGCTTCCAAAAGCTCATTTACAGCAATATTATGAGTAGCAGAACACGAAAAAGCCGGAACAATCAAACCTTTTTTTATGGCTTCTTTTGCTCCAGAAAGAAGTTCATCATCAGTCAGTTCACCTGCTTCAAAATATTTCTCTAAAAGTTCATCATCGCTTTCTGCCACAGCTTCCATTAATATCATTTTATTTTCTTCGACAATATCCTTCATATCTGCAGGAATATCAGCGGATTTACCTTCGATAAATGCTTTTCCTTTGATGAGATCGATAATACCGGAAAATTTATGTTCACTTCCAATTGGAATCAAAACAGGTATGGGTGTAATATCAGAATTTTCTTTAATCGATTCCAGAGTTTTATAAAAATCTGCTCCTTCATTATCCATTCTGTTAACAATAATTGCTTTAGTAACATCTCTATTTTCCAGCAATTCCAAAGATTGTTCAAAGCTCACTTCGAAGCCGGCTGAAGCATTAATCACAAAAAGTAAAGTTTCCACGACTGTAGATGCTGAAATCTGCTCATTAGCAAAATCTGCAAATCCCGGTGCATCTAAAATATTTATTTTTGTATCCTTCCAATTAAAATTTGCCACACTCAAAGACAGAGACATCCCTTTCTCAATTTCTTCATCATTAAAATCCATAACTGTGTTTCCATCTTCCACTTTTCCTACTCTGGTTATGGACTTCACATTAAACAGCATCTGTTCTACCAGACTCGTTTTCCCGGCTCCGGACGCACCTACTAATGCAATATTCCTGATATCTTTCATGTCGTAATTCTTCATTATTCCCCCGATTTTATTATATCATTATCTATAGAATTTTCTTTAAGACGTTCAAAAAAAATTGATGGATAATTTCTTGTCAATCATCACTTTAAAATAATGACTTTTCCAATTTTTTCAGTGATTTTTTTATTCTGGAGATGTTTTGCTTTCAGTTTGTAAAAATATGTTCCATTGGCAATTTTGTCACCATCTTCATCTCTTCCGTTCCAATATATTTTATTGAAATTCACTTCACAATTTGGTTGCTTTAAAGTTCGGATTTTCCTGCCTGTGATTGTATAAATTGTGATAGTAATATCTGCCGGTTCAGTGATGACAAACGTAAAATATCCATCATCTTGCATTGGATTGGGATAGGGCAACATATCTTTAATTGCAACTTTATCAGATTTAGTTGCCATGAAATCTGTCTCTGCAATAGTTGAAACTCCAAAATTATCAAAAACAACCAGTTGAATCTCATGTTTGCCTTCAGAAATGTTTGAGAGCTGCCAGGTTAATTCCCCTTGAGTATGAGAATTTAAATCATATACAAAACCGGAAGTAACATCGATCAAATCATCAGGATCTTCGCTGTGGTTCAAAAGAAGCAACATTCTGCGTCCGGGACTTCCCGAGATATTTATGCCATTACTATCTGAGATTGCAGCTATAAAGAGCGGGTCAGTGGAAACATAATCTCCGGTTTCAAATTTCTTGGAATCTATCCAGATTTGAACAGAAGGTTCATCAGTGCTTATGCTATCAACAGGAATTTTACTCAGCTTCA
>CAYWPW010000247.1:0-3589 GCA_964460095.1 uncultured Candidatus Cloacimonadota bacterium | reverse complement strand
TTGAGAAATTATGAGAATAATCGGGTCTAATTTGAGAAATGCCAGAGATAAGTCAAGTGTTTTATACAAAAATTATACTTTTCTTATATTTAGATATAATCTAATGAATAATAAGCTATAATAACTTTGGATGATAAATTCTTATTGACATGAAAAAATGTCATTAATTTTTTACACAAAATATAATAAATTGCTGGAGGGAAAAATGGTTTTAGAAAATCTATTATACACTGAAAATCATGAATGGGTAAAAGTAGAAGGTGAGATGGCATATTTTGGTATTACAGATTATGCCCAGCATGAACTGGGTGACATCGTATATTTTGAATTTCCGGAAATTGGAGACGAAATAACTGCTGGAGAAACTTTTGGCTCCGTTGAAGCTGTAAAAGCTGTTGAAGATATGTTTGCTCCAGTTAGTGGAGAAGTAATCGAAATTAATGAAGCTCTTGAAGATAAACCTGAACTTGCTAATCAATCTCCTTTTGAAGAGGGTTGGATTATTAAAATTAAACTTTCTGATAAGAGTGAGTTGGAAAAACTTTTAGATGCAAAATCTTATGAAAAATTAATCGGAGAATAATGAGTTTGTTCCAAAGCAATAATTTTTTAATAATCTTGATTTCACCTTCTGCCGGAGGAAAATCTGTTATAGCCAAACAGGTATTGAAAAAGTGTGGGAACATCGAATATTCGATTTCAATTACAACCAGAAAACCACGCGGAAATGAAATAAACGGTAAAGCTTATTTCTTTATCTCAAAAGAAGAATTTCAGAAAAGAAACTCTGATGGAGATTTTCTGGAATACGCTTTAGTTCATGGAAAATTATATGGAACTTCAAAAAGTGTTATTGAGAAAATCCTCTCTTCACAAAAACATGCCATCTTAGATATTGATGTTCAAGGAGCTAAACAAATTATAGCAAGTGGTGTTGACGCAGTTACGATATTTATTTTACCACCTTCAGCCTTGATCTTAAAAGAACGTCTCCTAAAAAGAGGAACTGATTCTAAAGAGAAGATTGAAGAAAGGCTACAAGACGGAATCAAAGAAATTGATGAAGTAAATAATTTCGATTATTTGGTAATAAATGATGATTTGAGTGATACCGTTGATGAAGTGATTAATATCATAAAAATAGAAGAAAAAAGAATTTGCAGATATAAAAATATAAAACAGACTTTTTATGGAGGAGAGCTTGTTAAATAATAAAATCGAAAAATTTCTTGAAAACAAAAATATGACATATTTGTTCATGATATTGTCATATTTGGAAGTGGAAAGATTAAGTAATTTGCCTTTTACTATTAAAAAGGGTCTTGGAAAAAAAATTACAGAAGTTGCTCTAAATCATGTAATTCAAAATAAAATTCCAGATTACATTATGATGGAAGAAGATACTGATGAAGAGGTATCAGGTTAATTTTCATCTCGTTTCCTTCCAGCAACTGCCGTAAGCCATCTCGTTCCCAAAGTCCTCTTTGGGAACGTAATTGAATCAAATTTTATAGGTTGCGAAACTGGTTTTTTTATTTTAGTTTGGTAGCCAGTGTTTTTAAAAAATTCTATTATTAAGAACGGAAGTTGAAATTAATGAAATCCATTCAACAATATCTTGAATACTTACAATTATCCGGGATTGAAGATATTTATTTGAAACCACAACCAGACAAGGTTTACTCCTCTCAAAAACTTGATGAATTAGAAAAAACTTACAAGGATTGTAAAAAGTGTCCACTTGAAGAAGGACGAAAAAATTTCTGTTATGGAAATGGAAATCCTAAAGCAAAACTTATGTTAATAGGAGAAGGACCAGGAGCAGATGAAGATGCAACCGGACGAGTTTTTGTGGGAAGAGCCGGTCAACTCCTCACAAAGATGTTAAAGGCTATTCATCTTGAAAGAGATGAAGTTTATATTACCAACATTGTCAAGTGCAGACCTCCGAATAATAGGAATCCTCTTCCAAATGAAATCAACGCCTGTTTACCTTATCTCGAGGAGCAGATTACAATCATCCGACCACAATTATTACTTCTATTGGGAAAAGTAGCAGCATCAACTTTATTAAATCGGAATTTGAGTTTGACAAAATTTCGAGAAAATACATATTCATTCATGGGCATCAAAACTTATGTAACATATCATCCTTCGGCTTTGTTAAGAAACGAAGGATGGAAAAGACCCGCCTGGATTGATTTGCAGAAATTACAAAAAGATTATCAAAAACTGGATTAATTTCTCTGTTTTTTTTGCAAATAATCTTGTTTATCTTCGATCAAATTTAATTTTTTAGGATGTAAAATGGCAAAGAAAATTGTAAGACAATTACCAAACGATATTAATGCCGAAGCTGCTGTGCTTTCAGCGATGATGATTGATAATTTTGCTGTAGCCAGAGCTATTGAAATGCTCGATGACGAACATTTTTATAGAACCGCTCATAAGAATATTTTTAAAAACATCAAAGAATTATTCGAGGAAAATATCGAGATTGATATTATCACTTTGATCGACAGACTAAAACAAAATAAGCAGCTTGAAAAAGTGGGTGGTGAAACATTTATAAACGAATTATCAGATATGGTTTTAAGTGGTGCGAATATAGAGTTTCATGCAAAAATCGTTCTTGAGCAAGCACTTATAAGGCAGCTCATTACTGCTTCAAACGGCATTATCGAAGAGTGTTATAAAGCAGATCAACCTGTCGAAGATATTGTTGATGGAGCTGAACAAGCGATTTTCAGAATTGCTGAAAGACCCGGTAAAAAGACTTTTGTAAGTATTAACGATATTATTCCGGGAACATTGAAAAATATCGAAGAAATTGCAGCTACAAAAAGAAGTGTGTTAGGTGTTCCCACTGGATTTGAAGACCTGGATAGAAAAATCGGGGGTTTTAGACCTGGGCAGCTTATCGTTATTGCTGCCAGACCGGGAATGGGAAAAACCTCACTTGCTTTAAATATTGCGTTTAATGTGGCAATGTACCACGATCGAAAAGTTGGCATTTTCACCATGGAAATGGAAAATGAGGAATGTCTGATGAGGATGATGAGTTCAGCTTCCGAAGTGAGTATGGATAATATGCTCAAAGGTTATGGTATGAATGAAAAGAAAATAATGCGAATCGCTCAAGTGGCAGAAGCACTTTCCGAGAAATCAATTTACATAGATGATAGTGGTATGAATACAATTCTGGATATCAGAGCTAAAACTCGTAGGCTGAAAGCTGAATTAAAGGGACTCGATCTTATCATCATCGATTATATGCAGTTGATGACAACTAAAAGAAGATCGGATAGCCGTCAGCAGGAAATCGCTGAAATTTCCAGAAATCTTAAAGTGCTGGCAAAAGAATTGAGTATTCCAATGGTTGCCTTATCTCAGCTAAATCGCGGATTGGAAAGCAGAGAAGATAAAAGACCAAAATTATCGGATTTACGGGAATCCGGGGCAATTGAACAGGATGCTGACCTTGTTCTGTTCATTTATCGAGATGAAATGTATGATGAGGAGACTGAAGATAAAGGAATTGCTGAAATCATTGTTGGAAAAAACCGTCATGGAGCAACCGGTAAAATCA
>CAYWPW010000246.1:0-3594 GCA_964460095.1 uncultured Candidatus Cloacimonadota bacterium | reverse complement strand
GGATTGGAATAGAGACCGATAAAAACAATTTCTCCGAACTCCATCTCAACCAGCAAAGATCCGAAATGTTCTATGTAAGAATCTTTTGTTTCAGCCAGATTGTTGCGATAGATATCGTGATTACCCGGGATCAATAGAAGCGGAGCTTCCAATTGCTCGAGTATTGAAATCGCATTTATTACGGCAATTGTATCTCCCATCCCATAATTCACAATATCGCCGGTATGAACAATGCAGTGAATATGCATGGGAAGATTATTGATCTGGTCAACGATTTTCTGCGTGATTTCCAGGTTATTCTCTGTTCCTATATGTGTATCTGTGAGATGCACAAAATAAAAAGGGTTATTCAGGCTGTCCGCTGGTTCTATCTGAGCGTAAAGGAATATACAGGAAACAAGAAAAACCACAAGGGTGAATGATCTATTTTGAACTTTGAACATGATTTACTCCCTCGGTAAATTTATTAGACTGTTCGAAGCAATATTATTTGAATTAATCTGTCAAATCAAAAAAGTAATAGATTAAAAACACAACTCTCTGCTGTAAGCTGAAGGCTTATAAATTTTCTTTAACATAACAGAGGTTTTAGAAGTTGTAGAGATAAAAATCATAATAAGAACTATTCTTTTAAAAAAATATATTATTGCTAAAATCTACAACATCTTTTTCCATCTTCCTGTATAAGTTTCAATCCTCTAAAGCATGAACAAACCGGATACGTATTTTCTATTCTCCCCGGATAACAGGAAAGCGAGCTTTGATCCAATCCTTTAAACCACCTTCATAGTTGTGGACATTTGAAAATCCTAGTTCTTCCAGCCGCCTGGCTGCATCTTCGGATAATGGTCAGTCCGGACCTGCGCAATAGGTTATTACCATTTGTTCTTTTTCTGGAATTAGTTCATAAGCTGTTTCGTCAAAACCCTCCAGCCGAATGGGAATATTAACCGAATCCGGAAGATGAACTTTAGCAAAACTATCCGGTGAAAGAGCATTTAAGAGAATAAATCTTTCTTTCTCTTTTATTAGTTTTTGGATTGTTTCTTTTTCGATAAATTTCATTTTGATCCACCATAAAAAATACTTTTCAAATAATTACTCAGTAGATTTCTTCTTTCTGCAGAAGTAGCCACATGCGCTTACAAGTATTAATGCTGCAAGAATCGTTATAGCTATGTTGGACCATGATGGTGCTACCCCTACTAATACGATTATCAGTACAGCACACAAAGCCTTACAATAACAAAATCCGTATCCTTTGCAAACTTTTTTTTCATTTTCCATGTTTATTCATCATAAACACTAATTAATATGATTCGAAAAAAAATATGATAGTGATGTCAAGAAATTTAACGGTTTTGGATATAGTTCTTATTTAAACTGAAATCCCAAACCAAAGACTATATAACCTCTTTTCAAATCTTTGAAATAATAATGAATCTCGGGACGTAAATACGGACCTGCTCCTGCTTTGCCACCTATGAATATTCCATGCAGATAATAGTTAAAATCTAATTTCAAATCATCATCTGTTGCATTTCTGTAAATACCGCGATAACCACCATAAAACCTATCACTACCGAAGATCAGCATGGGATAACCTTCAAAATAATTTAAGTCTCGGGTAATTAAACAGGATGCACCTAAATCTGCAGAAACCAGCAAAGGTTGAGCCAGGAGTTGATATTTGATCTCTCCCATCACACCGCCACTCAAAGCCGGAAGACCGAAAAATTTGGCTCCGGCTTCCCAGTTTTTACCCAATCCCCGTCGTGTATGTACTTCCAGGTTGACGAAATAAAATGCCTTCTCATCGCCAATAAAAGAAGCTCCGATTCCTGTTTCCGTTTTACCTTGCGGCAAAACACCGGGAGATTGAAATACAGACATGGAAGAACAACCTGCAAGTATTAAACATAATAAAGGAATTATTGATTTCATTATAGCTACTACAATTTATAAAGATCATCTTTATCCCAATTACTGGGATTGTTTTTTATATATTGGGTTATATTGTACAGGTCTTCTTCGTTTCTAATTATATGTTCGTAATAATTTCTTTGCCATACTGCAAAACCAGGGAGTTTTCGGATTGTGTTTATTTGTTTTGTTACGGATGATTTATAGCCGCGGATGATGGCACCAATGGTTTTGGATGGGGATTCGAAGTTTGAGGTATACGTTGGGGTGGTCGTTGGGGCGTATTGCAATACGCCCTTACTATATACCTCACTTCCTTCTTTACTACCCAATACGCCCTTACTATCTACCTCGCCTCCTTCTTCACCATCCAATACGCCCTTACAATCTACCTTATAATCTTTTATCCAGATAATCCCATGGGTGTGATTTGGCATTATTATAAATTCGCCAAGCTCTATGTTTGCTCTGATTTTAGGTGTTTTTAACCATTCGCTTCTGGCAATATTTCCAAATTCTTTCAACAACATTTTTTCATTAAGAATTTCACCGAACAACCATTCTCTTTGATGAGTGCAAATGGTTATAAAATATGCACCAGATTGTGAATAATCATAATTAGATAAACGAATAGATCTTCTGTGAAATTTCATTTAAAAATTAACTGAATAGAGCAGGTTTTCCAGTTCATTTACAGCTTTCAGGTATTGTTCTTTTCCACCGAAGGAATTTACTAATTCCAAGTTTGTCTTTGATGGTAATTTTTTTAATTTCTTTTTTCATATAAATAATATTCCCTGATAAATCTGGAAAAATACTGGAATTATTTTATTTGAATACACTTTGTTTAGCAAGAAAAATTTGCTCCGGCTTCCCAGTTTTCACCCAATCCCCGCCGACTGTGTATCTCCAGGTTGACAGGGTATAACTCATCCTCATCGCCAATAAAAGAAGCTCCGATTCCTGTTTCCGTTTTATCTTTTGGCAAAACACCGGGAGACTGAAATACAGACATGGAAGAACAGCCTGCGAGTATTATGCATAACAAAGGAATTATTGATTTCATTTTAGTAACTCTTTCATGTTAAAATTTCCCTGCTTTTTACATGTTTAGATTATAATCATTCCCATTAATTTCTTGAAGGAGTTGGTTTGAGAGAAAAAAGTCTTCTTGCGTCTCTACTTTTTCCCTTTGAGCAAGGATTAACTTTGTAATAAATGACGCTTAATTTAGCTTATATTCCAAATCTCATTATAAGCAAATTTCGCTAGCTCATCATGTCTTGACTTGATTATTGATTCATCCCATTTTCCCCCATTTTTATTTATCATAATAACTAAGTCTTGTGTGATTCTAATCTCAGATTTGGATAAAAATTCTAGTTTCTTATCTATAGGTTTATTACCAATAGCTGAATTAAATTCTTTTGATACCAAAGTAAGGTTTCCAAGTAGATTAACATATGGTTTTATTTGAGTTTTAGTTAGATTCCACTCTTGCGGATTTTGAGGTAAAACATGTTCAATATTTACGTTATCAAAATCAATTTTTAATTCTCCTGTTTGCTTATATGAATTAATCTTAGTCAAAATATATTTTATCAGTATTCTTTTTGGTTGGGAGTTGGAATATGAAATCTCTCTAAATTTTTCATTAAAAAGATCAAAGGA
>CAYWPW010000245.1:0-3637 GCA_964460095.1 uncultured Candidatus Cloacimonadota bacterium | reverse complement strand
CTGCAATAATAATCTTCTCTGAATTGCTTTTTTTGGCATAATTAATTGTTTTAGAAACCAGGCTATCCACGATTGCAGCTTGAACCGATGCAGTAATATCAGCGATATGTTTCCGAATAAAATTGCTGTTTTGTTTGAGAATATAATTTCTTACAGATGTTTTCAAACCGCTGAAACTGAAATTATAATTATCTTTCCTATTCAAAGCTCTTGGAAAACGAACAAATTCCGGATTTCCTTTTTGTGCAATTTCATCTATTATCGGCCCCCCGGGATAACCCAGATTAAGCAGTTTGGCAGTTTTATCGAAAGCTTCTCCAGCAGCATCATCTTGCGTTTTTCCAATAATTTCAAAATCCTCGAAAGAATAAAAATTAACCAATTCTGTATGACCACCGGAAACAACTAATGCCAGAAATGGAGGTTCCAAATGCGGATTTGTTATTTTCGTGGCATAAATATGACCAAGCATGTGATTTACAGCTATCAATGGTTTTCCAATGCTATATGCTAAACTTTTAGCAAACGATACTCCAACCAGGAGAGCACCGATCAATCCAGGGTTTATGGAAACTGCAATTGCATCGATTTCGTTCAGTTCTAATTTTGCTTTTTCTAGTGTTTTTTTAGTGATTTTCATGATATTCTTCAAATGCAGTCTCGACGCAAGTTCTGGCACAACTCCACCAAAATCTTCATGAGAAAGCTGGGAAGAGATCAAATTTGCATGAACTTTGAAATTAGAATCTAAAACTGCCACGGAAGTATCATCACAAGAAGTTTCAAAGGCGAGTATTTTGAACATTATTTTCCCTGAATTAAATATAATTGAGTCCGCTCTAAAAAGTCAGATTAAATAAAACGAGAAACCGTTCGGAAGATTCGGGTCTATTCGTTATGAATAATTTGAATTTTATGAGGAGTATATTCAATTAATTTCACGCCTGCAGGAAGATCAAAATCCACCTGCACAAAATTATTTTTTTTTATCTTAAACTCATTTAAATAAGCGATGATTATCTTATTATCAAGTTTTGAAACAATATCTTCGGGACCGCTGATCATAGCAGAAACCTTTTGGGGAATAATTGAGATATTCAAATTTTCAGGATATTTTATGGGAATAAGAGAAATTGTTCGTGTAATGATTCTTATATTCATTATTTCGAAAACCACCTGATTTGTGAGCAGATTTGTGTTCTCATTTGGATTTACCAAAGAAACAGTTAACTTATAGTCCTTCACCATTCTTTGAGAAATTTTACGAGTCTTAATTCTTTTGATATTTTTAATAATTGAAGATGGTCCTTTAATTTCAACTTGCTGTTGAGGATTCAAAATTTTATATTGCAAGAAAAATTCTTCATCTTTTGCAGAGGCATATAAAATTTTAATCGGTTTTTTCTTAGTAATAAGTTTATCCAATAAAACTGACAAACCTTTATCTGTTTTTATCTTTTTCAAATTTAGATCTAATCGTTCCGGATAAGAAAGATCCTGTTCAGTAACTTTAAACACATTTTTCCCATATTTGAAGTTTTCAGCATTGACTTTAAATGAAATATTCGATAATTTCAGAATAAATAAATCCATTCCTCGAGCTTCAATAATAACTGGAACTTTGATTGGTGTTTCTTCTGTTAAAACCAGGTTATCAGGAATATCATTTAAAAGTATTAGAACTGGAATTTCTTGAATATGAGTTTTTAATAAAACTTGCTGAACCCAAAGAAATATAGCAATGATAATAACTAAGATCTTTATTCCAAAATTCTTTTTCATGTTTTTTCTTTATATTGATAAAACTTAATAAATCTTTCGATTGATTATTCGTGAAAGTTTTTTACCCATAGTGGCAACAATTTCATTTTCATCGTTTTTCCAGTCATTAATGGTTTGACCTGTGAGCAGTACGAAATCATAAGATTTGTTTTTTTTATTCTTCTGAACAACGATATTTGCCAGTTTTTTCATTGAAACCCAGATTGTTTTTATTCTTTTCTCGTCCGCATCTAACAACCATTCTCGAATATATGGAAAAACAATCATCGGATTTGCTCGAGCTACCTGTGTTAAGATATGAGTAATTTTCTTTTGAACTTCAAGAGTATCATCATCAATGGCTTTACTAACGAAATTCATGATGAAGTTTGGGTCGCTTTGAGCAATATTTTCCATGCCATGAAAAGAAAGTGCTCTTTTCTTTTCATTTCCGGTTTCGATCCAACTTTTCATTTTTTCTTTCATCAAATCCGGATATTGCTTCCACATTTCATTTATTATGCTTTCAACTTCCCAGGGAATGCTTTCAGCACATTCATCAATCAGATTCAGGATTTTTTTGGAATCATCTAAGTACCTGTTATAAAGATAAAAAAACGCTGTAGCTCTGATTCCATAAATTTTATGTTTAAGCATTTTTTTGGCAATTGGCACAATTTTCCTCTGGTCTGAATAATTCAGTAAACCTGCACCTACAAATTCACGAATAAAATAGTTTGGCGTTTTTGCCAGGGATAAGATTTTTTTTTCTGCTTTATCTTTCTTGTTTTCATCAAGTAATTTAAAGATTTTTTCAAGTAATGAGCTTATCTCCTTTTTTGCTTCTGTATCTAATCTTCCAATATTATTCAGCATAGTTCCTCTTTTATAAATTCAATCGTTTCCATGTTCACAAAGAATAAATTCATTAATCAAAATCTCTTTTATAAAGATTACATTTTGACTTACTAATTTGTTTCGATAAAAAAATTGCTTAAAAAATTTAACGAATGTGATTAATCGCAAATTCTCGTAAAATACCTCATCTAATTAAAGTTTTCTCAATTCTTTACTAATAGATTTCTCAGGATTAATTGTGCTAAATTTTAGCCAAATTACAGACCAACAATATAAGTTCGATATTATGCGTCAAACAATTTATTCTGATAAGGTGCTTTTTTCCAAAAATTCAGCAAAAAATTTTAGTTTTTTTTATCCAATTCATTCAGAAGTTCTTTTGTCATTTCGCTTTTATCATCACGTTTCCAACGATTATCTATCTGAATATTTATAGGAGATTCTTTCTTCACATAATCCACGATGCAATCTCGTAAACTTTTTTCATAACGAGTAATCTGTTCTTCCGAAATTTTTGTAAGCATCGTCAATCCTGCATTTCCTTGAAGCAGAAAATCCGTTGTTGTTATTTTATAGATCTTATCTTTATCCCAGGGTTCACCTTGAATTAATAGTTTTGTAATTCTATCATAATCCTTTCTTTTTCGATTGTAAATCACGTTCACACCGGCAACCCTCAAACCATGCCTGCTGCCGGAAACACGCATTTCAATAATATCTTTCAGGAAGGCACCATCAACCTCAATGGTAACAACCTGATTATCAAAAGGCATTACATTAAAGATGTTCCGGTAAGTTATGGGTCCTTTTTGAACCTCACCTCTAATTCCACCTAAATTCAAAAAAGAAAAATCTGCATCTGTAGTTTCGAGCATTGCATCACAAACTAAATTACCGATCTTACTTTGAGCATCAACATCCATTTTGGAAATCTGTTCCGATGCAAATCCAATAATTTCATCCATCCCTTTTTCAGCAATTTTCTGCATTGTTAAGATTGTATCTGCAATCATTTCAT
>CAYWPW010000244.1:0-3638 GCA_964460095.1 uncultured Candidatus Cloacimonadota bacterium | reverse complement strand
CCATCTGTATAAAGAAATACAATATCATCAGGTTTCAAATTAATTGTCCCTTCTTCAAAAGCTCTTTCCGCTCTCAAACCAAGAGGTTTACCTTTTGTCTTTTCAAAGAATGAAACATCATTATTTCTGATAAAAAGAGGCAAATTATGTCCCGCATTAGCATAAATCAATTTCCCTGAATCAATTTCCAGAACTGCAAAGAAAAGAGTAACAAACATAAATTGTTTATTCTCCAGATAAAGTTCCAGGTTCACTTTCTTCAAAATTTCAGCAGGAGAAATCTGTTTATTATCAGAAAGAGTTGTAAGAAATTTAATTGTTGTTTTGCTTTTCGACATAAATAAGGCAGCAGGAATTCCTTTATTGGAAACATCTCCAACTAAAAAACAAAAATGGTTTTCATCAATAAAAAAGAAATCATATAGATCACCGCCAATTTGTTTGGCAGGCTCGAGTGCTGCGTAGAGTTCAAATTCAGCTTGAGAATGAAATGGTGGTTGGGGAACCATTGCTTTCTGAATGTTTTTGGCAATCTGCAATTCGCTTTCAATTTTCTCTTTTATAGCTGTGGTTTCAGTTAATTTCTGGATGTGCGATTTTAAAGATTTAATCATAAAGGAAAGCGAAGCAGCTAATTTACCGATTTCATCTTTCAGATTTGATGCGATACTTTTTATTTTGGTTTCAGTTTCACTCATCGATGAAAATTCCGTTGATGAGAGTTGATTTGCATAAGTTGTTAATTTTTTTAAGGGGAGCGTAATCCGTCTAATCAGAATGAATGCAAGAATTACACTAATAAAAAATATCATTGTATTTAAGATAGTTTGTTTGATAATAATTCTTCGAGCAGGTAAACTGATTTCATCTTGATAAAATGCTGCTCCGATATACCAGTCTAAAGGTTCAAAATAAGTTACATAAGCTACTTTTTGGAAAATAAACTTTCCAGGTTGTTCCGGTTTATCCCACAAATACTCATAAGAGGTTCCAGGTGTATTTGCTGCTTTTTTCATTCTTCCCAGATGATCCTCACCTGTTATAGGATGTTTGAAACCAGTAAGGTTTTGACCAGTTAGTGTAGGATGTATTATCATATCTGCTTTGCTGTTAAAAAGAAAAAAGTAACCTGTTTCCTCAATTTTGAAGCGAGAAAAAGTATCTTTCAATTCTTTCATTACTTGTGAAAGTTTTTTATCTTCTTCCTTTTGGATATCATCGATATAAGTTCCAGTTCCGATTACCCAGTCCCACTCTTTGAAATAATAATTGTAAGAAAGTTTTTCAACCGAAGTAGTTTCTCCCAGCCGAATAAACCAGAATGATGTAAAACCTTCATCTGTTTCTTTTACTGTTTCTTTTACGTTTTCCCAGATGTTATTTCCCTTAATATCTAAAAACTCAGACATATCGGAACCTTTGAAATTCGGATTCGGATGAGATATGGCAATACCTGAATTGTTATAAATATAAAAATAATCATTGCTGCCAAAACGAAATTCTTCCACACTTTCCAAAGAAAATTGTTGAGCTTGTTCCTTTGATAATTTTTTGTTTTTTGTTTGATTATAGAAGTATTCGATATTTGAAATAGCGATATTAACAACATTTTGCAATTGTTCCTTATATTTTTCCCGCGCATAATTCTTATGAAAAATAATGCTGCTGTATTCATTTTCGATGTTCATTTTGATAAGTTCGAGTTCATTTTTCAGAGATTTTTCGACGTTTTTGTGCATTGATCTTCGAACAGTATAACTTGTGAATACCATCGAAAATATCGAACTTAGCAGGAGAATGCTAATAATTAATAAAACTATTTTTGTTCGGAACATAAATTATCTCAATCAGCCATTAAACAATTAAATTCTCTTTTTGCAAGCTTTCCAGTTCGGAAAAAGGAAAAGCCATTAATGTTCAAAATGAAAATTTAAAATTGTGTGATCTTCTTTCTGTGAAAAAGAGATTTTATCAACATATTGCTTAATGATGAATGATGATAGTTTTAAACTTGCTTCTTCATCTTTTTTAAAATCTTCCTTTGTCGGTCTCGATAATGATATTTCAAATGGTTTCCCAAAATAGGTGATATGAACATCCAAATTGTATTCATCGAACCTCACATTCATTGATACTTCTTTTTTCATCAAATCCAAAAGGAAAGCAGTTTGCATAAATTCACTCATAGCAGAAGTAGCTTTATAAATCACCTCTTTTCGGGCGCCCCAGATACCACCTTGATTTGTCATAAAATTGAAGATCTTCTCAGATGAATCCTTTCCTACTTCCAAATCTATAGTTTGATGTTTAGCAATTCCGATTCTGAAGATCAGGTTTAATACAATGGCAGTAACAGTTGCCAATGAAAGCGATGAACTGAATATCGGTTGAATCCAGGGATGTACGTTTTCATAGATTCCGGGAAGCATATCTGCACTTAACCCGATAATAAATGAAGCACCGATCAGAAAAGTTTTTCTCACATCCAGCATTCTCGATATAATTATTTTGAATCCAGCTACAATCATAAAACTGACAGAAAAGAGAAGAGTTGCACCCATAACCGGTTTTGGCATAATCAAAAAAACTCCAGCTAATTTTGGCAGTAATGCCAGGGCAATAATTATTCCGCCTGCACTGAAAGCAATTTTTCTGCTAGTAGCTCCGGTTGCTATCGATAAGCCAATATTTGCTGAAGAAGTTGATGTGCCGTATCCTCCAATCAAACCAGGTAATAATCCACCAATACCATCTGTAAGAATTCCCTTGGAAATCGACTTCATTCCAGGTCTTTTCCAGTCCAGGTCATTTATTCGTTGGCAGGTAACCAAATCTCCAACCGTTTTAAAAGAAGAGCTGAGTGCTGCTACTGTAAATGGAATCAGAAGTGCAAAGTTGAATTTCCAGGAAATATGTTTCATGTATGGAATTGCAAAAAGTTTTGCTTCTTGAATTCTGGTAAAATCCGATTCAGGAATAATTCCCATGAAGTAAGATAAAATATAACCCACAATCATTCCAATAAGAACACTGTATAATTTTAAATTACCTTTTGTGTAAATGTTAAAACCAACCATTACAGCCACTGAGATTACACCTACAATAACATTTTCAGCTTGAATTGTCGTATCTCCTGCATTTAATCCCAGAAGATTCTCAACTGTGATGGGAATTACTACAATTCCAACCATTGCTACTATCACACCTGTAACTTCCGAAGGGAATAGGAAACGAAGTTTTCGCATTACCCTGGAAAACAGCATTTCCACGATGCCTACGAAACCGGTCATTCCAAAAAGAACCGGAAGTCCGCCTGCATTCACTGCCATCATGGAAGCTGCCATATAGGAAGGTCCACAAACCGAAGGACAAAGATAACCGGAACCAACAGGTCCTTTTCTCAACGCCTGAAGGATCGTGATAACTCCTATCGAAACCATTGTTAAACTAATGAAACCACTTGCTGCACTCATGTTAATACTGTTTCCGAGTTGTTTGACGATGATAACCGGTAATACGAGCGACATAAAGAAAATTGAAACATGTTGGAAACCCAACAGTATCAAACTGATAAACGGTGGGCTTTCATCAACAGCATAAATCAGATTTGGCGGTCTTTTTGCCATTATTCCTCCAGA
>CAYWPW010000243.1:0-3639 GCA_964460095.1 uncultured Candidatus Cloacimonadota bacterium | reverse complement strand
CATTCCCCGCAGGGATGTGAGTATCTGCAAGAGAAAAAGCGAAAACAAATAGTAAACTGAAAATAATTGTTATTCTTTTCATAATGTCCTCCTAAAAGACCATAGTTTAAATGTTTCATTTATCATTATCTTAAAAAAACTCTCAAACCAGAGGTTTAAGTTACTTACTTCAACAATAAACATTTCTTCGTGGCGATGGTTTTATCGTCCATTATTAATTTGTAGAAATAAATTCCTGAGCTTACATTTTTGCCATTATCATCAGTTCCGTTCCAAATAATTTGTTGATTTGAAGATTTGTTGATTTGGAGATTTGGGAAAGTTTTCACCTTCTGACCTTTTATATTATAAATTATTATCTCTGCGTTCTCTGCGTCCTCTGCGGTGAATCTTATAGTAGTTTCAGGATTGAAAGGATTAGGATAGTTATGATAAAGTTTTGCTTTGGGAGGATAAATTACTAAATCTTCTTGAGATGAAACAAAAGGATTTCCATAATTTATTTCAGTATATTCTGCTACAAGATTTTCTTCCTGGTTTTGGCTGCGGAATTGAAGGTAATAAAAATCATTTGGATTTGAAATTATTTCGAAGAAATTAACTGCTTTCCAATCAGTCCATTCAATGATTCCAACATTATCAAACCAGGAAAAAGCTTCTCCCGAAATAGGGCAATCACTGCTACAGCGAATATCAAAGAAGCGCGTATCTTCCGGAATAGTTAATGCTTTCTGGTAGTATGTCCAGGGCGTATCTCCTGTAATTTGCACACCGATATTTTCCTGGTCAAGGTAATTAGGAGTAGAGCGATTTTCATAATAACGGATTTCAATTGTAACATCTGCACCATTCTGTGTTTTGATGAATCCCTGCAATGAAAAATTTAATGTGTCGGAATTGCATTTTATTCGTTTTTCGAGACTTGTAACAATATTATCCCCTGAATCCGGGAAGCGCCTGTGACGAAGTGAGTACTCACCTTCATAAGAAACAGTATCGTCGAGCCATTCATCATTGCTATTTACATTCCAGCCAGTAGAACCTTCATCTTCAAAGTTGCCGAACCAGAGCAGCTCTCTTCCCAGTCTGTATTCCCAGTTATTAGTTGGCAGAATGGAATTTATGGATGAAATATTTCCCCACCTTTCCAATTCCAATGAAGGCGATGTCCAATATCCGCTGATTTCATCCAACTGACTTTCAACCTGAAATGAATTTGTATATGTTTGCATAGATAAAGTATCCAGGATAATCCTTGCTGTCAAATTCTCCTGATTCACAAACAGGTATGTATTCAGCTCTTTAGAGCGTCTTGCCAGATAATCCAGAATATGTAATCCCAGTTCACCCAGAGCAGGTTTGGGAATATAATCGTCGATATAGACTGGAGTGACGGAATACTCGTAAAAACCTGTTTCATTTATTTTGGTGTTTAAAATCATAGATGGGAAAGTTTCTGCATAATTCAGGTCAAAAGCAAAATTACCCAGAGAGTGAGCAATTAATTTGTCGTTATAAACTTCGAATCCCTGAATAACATGCGGATGATGACAGATAACCAGGTCTGCTCCGGAATCTATAAAATGGTGCCTGATTTCAATATCCCACATATGAGGGATATCGATGCGGGGCGTGTAATCCTCATCTTCACAAAAATCTTTTTCGTCCCAACCTGCAAAGACATCGATAAAATCATAGTTTGCACCCGGCGCTGTAGAATACTCACTTCCGCAGTGAGCTTCAATCACAATCAGGTCGGCATAATCCTGCACAGCTTCTATCTGCTGCAGAACATAATACGGAGTCATATAAGCATAACCGGGTTTATTGTATCCTGCATTCAAATACGGCTGACAATTATTGTATTGACCGGTTCTATCACAGGAAGCCAGAAAAGCGATATTTACTCCTGATTTGGAATAGAAAAGCGGCAGATATGCTTCATAAGAATTTGCTCCTGCACCGGAATGTAAAACACCGGCTTCTTCCAATACCGATTGTGTTTCCTGAAGACCCGGAAGCATATAATCCAGGATATGATTATTGGCAATAGTTACAATATCGATACCGGCAAAAGTTAGACCGGTCACATTTTCAGGATCGCCTTTGAAATAAATTGATTTTGTAGGATGATGCTCATCGTGAGTAGTGAGTGGACATTCAAGGTTGGCAACCGTAATATCTGCCGCCTCTCCCAGAATCGGAAGTGTAGGTTCAAAAATCGCTTCTACTCCCAGGTTAGGAATAATATAATTCTCATAACCACGTGCCAGCATAATATCGCCGGCAAAATTCATTGTTATTGGAAATGTGCTCGGACCCGGATCAACCTCAATTTGACAGGTTGCCTGTCCCCACAATTCCGTGTCATCTTCCACTTCCAGAAGAACTGTGTATGCATGGTCATCTTCAACTATAAAAGTATGATATGGATTCTGCAGAGTACTGGTGGAGTCATCACCAAAGTTCCAATAAAAGAAATGTTCATCACTGTCAGGGTCGATTACATTGCCATAAAACTGAACATCCACGCTACGCAGATTATGAGAATTTTTGTATATTCTGCCAATGTCATAAGTGATTTCCACTTCCGGAGGAATTGGTAGATCTTCGGTAATATCTATTATGCTGTCAAAATAAACAATACCGCTTCCTGCATCATTATCATTCACAAAAATCAAACCTGTAATTACCGGATAACAATCATACCAGGCATACCAGTCATCAGCGATGGGAAGCTGGAAAGTATTCCATTGATCTTCTTCAAAATTACCCTGATAAACTGTAATCCACTCTTCGATGTTCAGCATCTGGGAACCATGGAATGAATAAAACAGAACATCATCATTCGTCATCACACCAAATCCCTGGATTTCACCCAAATTTTCTACATAAGCGGCAACTTGCCACACATCACCGGAGTTCACAGTTATCGGAGCGATCATCTCTACTTTCCAGGTATTACCGAAAAGTTTGAGAGAAAAGGCAGAAAACTGGTAAGTGATATTAGAGACTAGTGCAAATGAATCTGGCTCAATATCTTCATTAGGATAAGAAATCAGGTTCACCTCTCCATCATCAAAATCTTCAATGATTATTTCTCTTTGATGTGTGTTGCTTTTTAGATTAAAAGAAAAAATTAGTGCAAAGCTGATTAAAATAAGAATTGTTTTTGTTTTCATTTTGTCCTCACTTTTTTTTGCTCACCAGGCTTCGCCTTTGACTACGCCCTGGCAAGCAGGTTTTCACGGATTTGAACAGATTTTTGCTCTTTTCTTTTTTGCTCACCAGTCTTCGTTAAAACTACGACCCGGCAAGCGGATTTTCACAGGTTTATGCTCTTGTCTGTAACACAAAACTCTGCTTTGAGAACTTTTTTTTTCACATCCAGCAGCTACCGGATATGTTACATCATTCTCAAACCGGAGGTATAAGTTACATTATTTCAAGAGCAGGCACTTCTTAGTAGCAATTTCCTGGTTGTCAACTTCCAATTTATAGAAATAAATTCCTGAAGAAACAGGCTGGTTGTTTTCATCTGTTCCATCCCAGATAATTGAAGATTGATTATTGAATATTGAATATTGTCTAATTTTTTGACCTTTGAGATTATAAATTATCAGTTCGGTGTCTTCGGTG
>CAYWPW010000242.1:0-3642 GCA_964460095.1 uncultured Candidatus Cloacimonadota bacterium | reverse complement strand
CCGCAAACTGTGTTTATCTCGTTCCAATGCTCTTTAACCTGTTAAATTTTCTTATTTATACAGGTCTTCGTTGGAATGCAAATTAGACGCTCCAGCGTCAAAAATCTGTTTAGTTTACCAGAAGCGTTGTTGTTATTTGTTCCCACACTCCTGCGTGTGAATGGTTAACATGTATTTAATAACCAGGATTAAACAATGAAAAAAATTAATTTCTTGATTCTTATCTTTTGGGCAATCACTCTTTATTCAGCAGAATTTGTAGTAAGAGATTTCCAGGAATCTCCACGGGATATCGAACTGCAGCGTAATCCGGTAAAAGATGTAAATAGTGAGTTTGCAGCCCTTATCAAAATCAGTACAGATTTAATTCCTTTTACATTTAATACAAATATTGGAGTGGTAGATACTAAAAAAAAAGTCGGAGAATTCTGGGCTTATGTCCAATCCGGAACATCACAACTGATTTTTTCTAAAGAAGGTTTCAGTAAACTTCGCTACCCTGTTCCAATTACAATAAAATCAAATACAGTATATTCGATGAAACTTCGCTCTTGGAGTGTAGCAGATGAAAATCTCATTCAGATAACGTTTGATCTTAATGAAAATGATGTGTACATCTCAAAAGATGGTTCCACACCAATCCAGCAAAAGAAAAAAATTGTTGATTATTCTCTTCCCAAAGGTGAACATAAATTCAAATTCTTTAAACAGGGTTTTGATGAGATAATCCGAACAATAAATATTCAAAAGGAAGAAACATTTTCAATATTAATGCAACCCGGAGCTACAGAAGAAAAAATGATATTATCAGGATATATTGTCATTTCATCAGATCCGGAAGGAGCTGAAATCTTCATCAACGACCAAAGAATGGGTGTAACACCTATAGCAATTGAACTTACCGCAGGTGAGCATATTTTAACGATCAGAAAAACATTCTTTAATGCCTATTTCGGTAATTTTAAATTAGAAGCAGGAGAAACAAAAACTCTGGAATCAATTATTTTAAAGCCTAAATTCGGATATTTCACAGTAGAATCTTCTCCCACAAATGCCAGTATTTTTCTGGATGATAAATTAATAGGAAAAGCACCCATAAGCAAAAGACAAATCGAAAGTGGTTTGCATAAACTATCTGCCACAATGGATCTTTATCATCCTGAAACCAGGGAATTTGAAATAAAAGACGGTGCTGATTCAACCTTTGTTCTATCATTAAAACCTGCCTTTGGTGAACTTATTATTAATTCCCAACCTGAAGAAGGCGCAGATGTATTTATTTATAATGAGAAAGTTGGCATTACACCATATAAAAATGAACGAATGCCTTCTGGACAATATCATGTCAGAGTCGAGAAAGAATTCTGGCTTGGTTCAGAGGATATGGTTGTTGTTAATGATACTCTTGTTACAAATAAAACATTTCGGTTAACGAAAAATTTCGCAAATCTAATTGTAAAAGCTCAAGATTCCAGAATATATTTAAACGAAGAATATGTAGGTAATAATGAATTTTCTCAAAAATTGCAAAAAGGAAACCATCGCATAAAAGCATCTAAAGAAAATCATAGGGATCACGAACAAGAAATTTACATCACTCCCGGAGAAGATATCGAAGTTGAATTGAATCCCATTCCAATATTTGCCAGTTTATCGATTCAAAGCACACCATTCGATTCAAGAGGAGCCAACATTTTTTTGAATGGACAGGAACAAGATCAGAAAAGTCCGGCTGTATTTGAAGTACTTATTGGTAAATATGAAGTTACACTCAAGCATCCAGACTTTTTAGATAATACGCAATTAGTCGAATTAAAAGAGCATGAACAGAAGAAGCTGGAGTTTTTACTGCAAACATATGAAGGAAGTATGCTGGCAAGAGCAGATAAATGGAAAAAAAGAAAATGGATTAGTCTGCTTTCTAGCAGTTTATTTGCCGGTGCCGGTTATTTCTGCAATTATTTAGGTGATGACTACTATTCAAAATATGAAAATTCCTCTTCAACTGCTGATGCAATTTCAAATAGAGAAAATTTCCGGAAATGGGATAATTATCGAGATTATTCATATTACATTTCAGTTGGACCGGCAGTTTGGAGTTTATATAGTTGGATAAAACAAATCCATTATGAAAAGAAAGTGGCAAAAACAAACTGAGATGATCTTGTATCCAAGCCCTAAAAAAGGAACACAGATGACACGGATATTACAGATTAGCACAGATAGAAAAAAAAATGAGCAAAATCTTGTATCCAAGCCCCAGCTTGGATACAAGAGAATGAACTTGACTCGTGATGTAATGTTTCTCGTTCCAATGCTCTTTAACCTGTTAAATCTTATTATTTATACAGGTCTGCGTTGGAACGTAATTATGGGACGCTCGTGCGTCGAAAGGCTGGTTAGTTTTTCACGCGGAGCATAGTTAAGGTGTATTCCCACGCGGGAGTATGGGAACAAGCAGATAAGCTTGAAATTTTGAATTTTGGTCATTGGAATTTATTTGTATTTTGCGATTTGTTTTTTGAAATTTCATTTCTATTTGCCATCATTCCCAACTCACGCTTCGCTGCGAGTCAGGTCTGATTTCATAGAACCTGGAGGAAATATGAAAAAACGTAAAAAAATCCTTCTACCTTTATCCTTTATCCTTTTTACTTTAGCCTTGTTGCTTTCCTGCACAGAGCGAGAAATCACAAATCCATTCGATCCCGAATCAGGCTTATCATATCCAAAACCAATAATAGAATCAATAACAATTGTGGATTACTCAAACCTACAACTATCCTGGAATTCAGGTTATGAATTTTATACTACCTTTAAAATTGAAAAAGCTACATCAAATCAGAATTCAGCTTTTCATCAAATTGCAGAAATACTTAGAGGAACCTGGGTATTTACTGATACATTAGTAAATGCTGATTCAACATATTATTATCGGATTAGAGGAATGGCAGATGAATTAGTTGGACCATATTCCGATGTAACATCACAAAACATTAGTTTATCACCTCCATTCAATTTTATTGCAACTCCTTTAAACGACCAGCAAATCAGGTTGGATTGGAATTTTTCTAATAGATCAATAAATATTAAAGAAGAAAATCATTTTCCACGCTCCAAAGAAACAACAAGAAATTTACGATATGATTTTGGTTTCATCATTGAAAGAAAAGATGGTTCCGGAGATTATAGCGAGATTTGTAGTTTAGATCCCAGTATCTATTCTTTTACTGACGATAGTTTATATTGTTCGATCAATTATTCTTATAGAATCTGCACATTCTTAAATCAAACTATTTCTGCTTATTCAGAATTAACCACATCTACTATTCCCTTACAAATACCTACTAATTTAACTGCAGAACCTATTAACGACCAATCTATACAGCTATCCTGGATAGATAACTGTCCTTATGAAACAGGTTATAAAATTGAGAGAAAAGATGACGCTGGAGACTTCGTAGAAATTGCTGAAGTTGATGAGAATATTACCACATTTCAAGATGACGGTCTGAATTTTGGCTCAACCTATCAATACCGCATCAGAACATTCACCTCTTTGAATTTATCCGTATATTCCAATGTAGCAACAATTGGTACTATTTTTCCCTTTCCCGAAAATTTAACAGCAACTCCCTTAAA
>CAYWPW010000241.1:0-3657 GCA_964460095.1 uncultured Candidatus Cloacimonadota bacterium | reverse complement strand
GATTTCTGACCAAAATTTCTTTCATAATCTTTCATAAATTATGTTACACTACCGGATTGATACTTTTAATATTGTGCTAATTAAAATAGCAATTGTTGCTTTTGGTTAATTGTTTATTATTATTTGAGATATACATTCTTTCTCCTTTTGCTATCAATTGTTTATGTTGCTGCAATTGAGCAAAACTTGTGTTAATCACCAATCGTTGATATTTTTCTTTTAACATTTTATAATATTCCATTTCCTATAAAAAATTACATATATTTTTTGTCCAAGAACTTATACTTTTTACTTCTGTAAATAGGCATTGGTTGGCAACTGCCACGCTCTTCTTGCTCTTCTTTCAATCTGAATGTGGAGTGGTTTGTTAGCATCTTCTCTCATTTTAACAGCAAACATTTATTCACTGCTTCGGTTTTACCGTTAATAAACAACTTGTAGAAATAGATACCCGAACTTACAGGATTTTCTGATTCATCATTACCGTTCCAGATGACAGAATGAGAACCTTTCGTAAATTCATTGTTAGCTATAGTTTTGATATTCTGTCCTTTGATATTATAAACAGAAAGATCAACTTTTGAATTATTTTGAATTGAAAACTCAATTGTTGTGGATGGGTTGAACGGATTTGGAAAGTTATTTACAATTATTCTGTTATCTGGGAGGAAATTGTTATTTATGCCTGTCACCAAACCTAATCTTAAAAACCAGAAATCTGCAGATCCAGTGGATTGAGTAAAACCTAAAACAGCAAAATCATTTTCAGATATTTGTTGAATTGAATGTGCACGGTCAATTCCACTATCACCATAGATTTTTCTCCACTCTTCATTACCAATTGCATCGGTTTTTAGAATCAATATATCACCCTCAAAATAACTAAAATTATTTGTGCTGCCAGCAATAATAAAACCTCCATCAATTGTTTGTTGTACCGATCGAGATTCTTCATCAGAACCAGTATCAAATATTTGACTCCATTCTTCGATGCCATTTTCATCAGTTTTAATTAGCCATGCATCTGAATAACTTGTAGCAAATGTATTTGTATAACCTGTTAAAATATAACCACCATCAATTGTTTGCTGAACAGAATGAGAAAAATCACCACCTGAACCACCAAAAGTGTGATTCCATTCCTCATTTCCAAATTCATCGGTTTTAATTAGCCAAGCATCACCAGAACCTGAGCCATAAGAACGCGTGCTTCCTGTTAAGATAAATCCATTGTCTGATGTTTGTTGAACACAATAAGTTTGATCATCTGCATTACCTCCGAATGTTTGACTCCATTCTTCATTGCCAAATTCATCAGTTTTAATCAACCAAGAATCTGTTTGGTCTTCAATCGAGACAAAAGAATAGCCGGTAATAACATAACCTCCGTCAATTGTTTGTTGAACAGAAAATGCACCATCGTATTCCTCTTGCCCAAAAGTTTGATTCCATTCTTCTATCCCATTTTCATCAATTTTTAATAACCATCCGTCACTCTCTCCAGCACCATAAGAAGATGTTGTACCTGCTACGATATACCCAAAATCAGATGTTTGCATTATAGAATGTGCATAATCATTATTTGATCCTCCAAAGGTTTGATTCCATTCTTCATTCCCAAATTCATCGGTTTTTATTAACCATACATCTGTACACCCAGAACCGAAAGACCACGTATTTCCGGTTAAAATAAAACCGTTATCAAATGTTTTCTGCATTGAAATACCAAGATCAGCCCCTAAACCACCATAAGTTTTTGTCCAAAGTGTATCAGGGATAACTTGAGCATTAATTACAAGTGTGACTGATAACAATGTAAGTATCAAAAAATAGTTTTTCATTTTCCCTCCATTTACTTAAGTTGCTGCTAATGATTCTCGTGTGTGGTGCCCTTTCATAATTTCTTTCAATTTTAGCACTGACACTTTTGTTATGGGTAATATTCATATTTATTCATACTTCATCGTATCAACAGGATTTTCTAATGATGCTTTGATCGAGAAGAAACTCATAGTTAATAGAGATACAAAAAGCCCAAACACACCAGCAATAATAAAAATCCAAAAACTAATTTCAGTTTTGTATGCGAAATTTTCAAGCCACTTGTTCATCAAATAAATAACTATCGGAATAGTTATAAATGTTGATATAATGCTTAAAAAAATGATCTCCTTTGAGAGATGTTTTAAAATCCTGAATGTGGAAGCACCGAACACTTTGCGAATCCCGATCTCTTTTGATTTTTGTTTTGTGATGAACATGGTAAGACCGAATAAGCCTAAACACGCTACAAAAATTGCAAATAAGGTACAATAGTTTATTGCTTTACCAAAGTTTTGTGTTTCCCAATACATTTGATGAATTTTCTCATCAACAAATTCATATTTAAAAGGAGCATCTTCACCTTTGTTAAAACTATTCCATGTACGCTCGATATAATCAATTGTTTTAGATACATTGTAATGTGATAATCTAATACCAATACCATTGATTGACTTAGGAGAACATAATCGGAAAATTGTTGGTTCAACTTTATAATATAAACTATGATAATGAAAGTCTTTAACTACTCCTATTATCTTAGAATTTTCTATAAATTTTCCGATTGGGTCCTTTATATGTAATTGTCTTACGGCAGTCTCGTTTAAAATGATTGAATCTAGAGTATCCAATGCAAATTCTCTGGAAAAAAATCTTCCACTTTCCAATTCGATCCTGTATGTTTCAAAGAAATTGAAATAAACTAAACTTTCTTCTACTTCTATTTGCTGTTCCGGATCATCAAAGAGAGGAATATTAACGCACATTCGCCCATCTTCTGGCGGTAATTCAAAAGCACCGGTTGCATCAATTATATCTGGGCATTTGGATAACTCTGTCATAAATGATTCATAATGCTCACTGAAATCTCCACTCCTCAATTCCATGCTTAAGAGCTGCTTTTTATCAAATCCCATATCAGCATTTCGGAAAAAATGAAGTTGTTTGTAAATAATAATAGATGACGATATCAAGCAAATGAAAATGATCATTTGCAGGCAGATCACAATTCGGCGGAATACAGATTTCGAACTGGTTGCAGATATTTTACTTTTCAGAATTATCAACGGATTAAGGCGAGAAATATGAAATGCTACATAGCTGCCTGATGCTAAACCAACAAACAAAGTTATCAAAAGTAATGAGATTGGATATCCTAAATTATTAATGTAATTTATTCCAAGCGGAACATGAAGTAGATTTTTTACGATCGGTCGAAACAAATAGGTAAAACCAATAGCGAGGAAACAGGATATAAATGAAGTAAAAACAGATTCAAACATGATCTGTTTGATCAGGTTCTTTCGCTCTGCTCCTACTACTTTTCTTATGGCAATTTCTTTGGAACGTAGCAAGGATTGAGCTGTAGAAAGTATAATAAAATTTGTGCAGGCGATAAACAAGATCAGGAAGGCAATGCTCGAAAATAAATATATATCAGAAAGATTTCCACTCCAGGTAGGATTATTGGTTAATTCATTTGAATGAAAATATATTTTTCGCAAAGGCTGCAAATCATAAGAAAACTGCATTCCTTCATCATGATATTTGGCGGGGATCTCATTCATTTTATCTACAAAGGCTTCAGTATCAACATCTTCTTTTAGAAGAATATAG
>CAYWPW010000240.1:0-3658 GCA_964460095.1 uncultured Candidatus Cloacimonadota bacterium | reverse complement strand
CAGAACAAAAATCTCAAAAGCAAATTTTTTAGCAGGAAAATTGAAAAGGAATAAAGGCGGACGAACCGAAATTGATTGTGAGCAATTCATATTAGATAATTTTAAAGATAAAGATTTTGCGCAAAAGGTCGAAATTGGAATAAATAATTTTATTGATTCGTTGATACAATCAGGCTTTATTCCTTTAAATGATAATTATTTTTATCTGCAGATTCTATCTGAGAAAGAAATTAAATTTATACTTTATGATTATGGTAATGATTGGGTTCTTCCCAAAATGGGAGAAAATGAGATTTATGAATTAACATCAAAAATAATAAAAAATCATTTTACAAATATTAATGAAACGGAAATTTACATAAAGTATGAAAAATAAAATGTTTTTGTCATCCTGAGAAATTCTTCTTGCTTTTCCATCGAAGGATCTTCGCTTATAATGAGATTCTTCGTAAGAGACTACTTCGAAGATTTCCTCAGAAAGACAGTCATTTTTCATTTTGCAGATCCCTTAAGTATGAAAAAAAATAATAGGAGATAAGATGGAAGTTTCAAGCATTCGCACCCCGAAACCTCTGATTTTAATGGTTGATGATGTACCCAGAAATCTGCAGGTTCTGGGAAGTATTTTGAAACAGGAAGATTGCGAAATCGCCATAGCAACAAATGGAAAACAAGCACTGAATTTTGTGGAAAATATTTTGCCCGATTTGATTTTGCTTGATGTTATGATGCCGGAAATTGATGGTTTTGAAGTTTGTAAAAGGTTAAAACAAGACAAGAGAACAGAGAATATTCCCATTATTTTTTTAACGGCAAAAACCGATTCCGACAGCATTGTTCAGGGATTTAATCTGGGAGCTGTGGATTATGTTACAAAACCCTTTAAAGGCGTAGAATTACTTGCCAGGGTCAAAACTCATCTCAAGCTGAAACGAACAGAAAACCAGCTTCGGGAATTGATAGCAACCAAAGACAAGTTTTTTTCGATCGTAGCTCATGACCTGAAAAATCCTTTCAATACATTTCTTATGGGTTCTGAATATTTATTAACGAGATTTCATAAACTAAGTGAAGAAAAAATTCTGAAGTATATCGGAAGTATCAATGATTCAGCAAACCGCTTGTTTGACTTGTTAACCAATTTACTGCAATGGGCTCGCTCACAAACCGGAAGAATCCAATATAAACCACACGATTTTGATTTGAGTTCTGTTTCCCTGGAAATCATATCTATTCTTGCTGAAAGTGCAAAGGAGAAAAACTTGGAGTTACTATCCAAATTACAGAAACCAACGTTAGTTCATGCAGATAAAAATATGGTTTCGACAGTTATCAGGAATTTGGTTTCCAATGGAATTAAGTTTACAGAAAAGGGACAAATAATAATATCTTCTGAAGAAAAGAAGGATTTTTTGGAAATTTCAATTTCCGATACTGGGACCGGATTGAGTGAGGAAGATATCAAGAAATTGTTCAGGATAGATGTTCATTATACAACTATTGGCACGTCATCTGAAAAAGGAACAGGTTTGGGTTTGATTTTATGCAAGGAATTTGTGGAGGTTAACGGTGGTAAAATCTGGGTTGAAAGTGAATTGGGAAAAGGTAGTACATTCAAATTTACTCTACCGAATTAGAAAAAATCATGAAAGGAAAATTGTTTTAGATTACATTTGCAAAACAAAATAAAGCATGCAAAAAACATGATTTAATCAAATAGAAATTTTAACGGAGTATTAGATGGAAAATAAAAAGTCTTTAATACTTATTGTTGATGATGTACCAAGAGATCTTCAGGTTTTGGGAAGCATTTTGAGACAGAAAGATTGGGAAATTGCCATAGCAACCAGTGGAATACAAGCCCTCAAATTTGTAGAAAATATTTTACCGGATTTAATTTTGCTCGATGTTATGATGCCTGAGATGGATGGTTTTGAAGTATGTAAAAGGTTGAAACATAAAGATAGAACAGCGGATATTCCCATTATTTTTTTAACAGCAAGAACTGATTCGGATAGTATAGTTAAAGGATTTAATATTGGAGCAGTAGATTATGTGGCAAAACCTTTTAAGTCTGAAGAATTGCTTGCCAGAGTAAAAACTCACCTTATGCTGGAGCAAACACAAAAACAGCTTCGGGAAGTGTTGGTATCTAAGGATAAATTCTTCTCGATAATTGCGCATGATCTCAGGAATCCATTAAATTCTTTTCTTATGGGTTCTGAATATTTATTAACGAGATTTCATAAACTGAGTGAAGAAAATGTTCTGAAATACATAAGCAAAATCAATAAATCAGCAAATCATCTATTCGATCTTCTGACTAATCTTCTGCAATGGGCTCGCTCACAAACCGGAAACTTAGATTTTATAACTGAATCCCTTGATTTGAGTTCTATTACGCAAGAAATCATATCTATTCTTGCTGAAAGTGCAAAGGAGAAAAACTTGGAGTTACTATCCAAATTACAGAAACCAACGTTAGTTCATGCAGATAAAAATATGGTTTCGACAGTTATCAGGAATTTGGTTTCCAATGGAATTAAGTTTACAGAAAAGGGACAAATAATAATATCTTCTGAAGAAAAGAAGGATTTTTTGGAAATTTCAATTTCCGATACTGGGACCGGATTGAGTGAGGAAGATATCAAGAAATTGTTCAGGATAGATGTTCATTATACAACTATTGGCACGTCATCTGAAAAAGGGACAGGTTTGGGTTTGATTTTATGCAAGGAATTTGTTGAGGTTAACGGCGGTAAAATCTGGGTTGAAAGTGAATTGGGAAAAGGAAGTACATTCAAATTTACTTTGCCAAAATCATGAATAGGCGATACTAAATTCTCAGATTAATTTCAACCCGGAAATAATTGAAAGCACACCCATAATGATCAGCAAAATAAGAGTTAATTTTCTAAAATGATTTTCTTTGATTTTATGCGAAAGAAAATTACCGATAATAACCCCAATTATCAGACCCGGCATAAAAGTTACGGAATAATTTATAACCTGCTTTGTTATCAAACCATTAAAAACGTAAACCGGAATTGTGAACATATTCAGGATGAAGAAATAAACTGCCAGATTGGCGCGAAATGTTTGTTTGTTCACACCTTGATTGGAAAGAAAAAGAATTATTGGAGGTCCGCTCATAGAAACACTTCCTCCTAAAATTCCACTAACAATTCCGATTGGGATCATAGAAAGTTTTTCTCTTTTGATTTTTTTTCTGAATCCGAGCAATAGAAGCAGGCCAAAAAGAGCTATGAGAATTCCAATAAAAAGTTTGATGATATTATCATCTAAAACAACCAGAAAGTAAGTTCCCAAAGGCATTCCAATAATTCCAAAAACCAGCAGTAACCAGATTTGTTTAATATTAAATGATTTTCTTGAAGATGAAAAAACAACAATATTAATAATCAGAGAAAACATCACCAGGATGGGAACAGCGATCTTGGGAGATATAAAAAGCGTAATGAGTGGAACAGCGAGAATAGAAAAGCCGAAACCCGTGAATCCCTGCAGCATGGCAGAAATCACAAAAATCAGAGAACCAATGATTAAAAAATGTATGTCCATTATTCTTAAACTTCCGTTCTTAAACTTCCGAAGTTTCAAAAACTTCGGAAGTTTTTTTATGAATTAATAATCGTAG
>CAYWPW010000239.1:0-3662 GCA_964460095.1 uncultured Candidatus Cloacimonadota bacterium | reverse complement strand
CTTCGTTTTTTAAATATGGTTTTACAAAAGTGTGTTTCTCTTTTTGTCGTGCAGTTCTTTTTGATATTTCGATATCTAAAACTTCTTTTATTATTTCATTTGGATGATTCCTGATTTTCTTAAGTGCTTTTGCTACTTTATCTTTTTTTTTGAAAACTAAAAGAGCTCGGATTGCTTGTAAAACAATTTTTGGATCTTTAACTTTCAGAACTTCAATGAAAAAATCAATAAGGTCTTCACTTCTTTGCCTACCCAGAGAAGAAACACACTCCCTTTTAGCCATAGAATTTCTTTCATCTTTATATTGTTGTATTAGAGATTTTTCAATATATAAACCGCTAAATTTGCCTAAATTTTTAATCGCTTCAATTCGAACTTCTTTGCTCTTATGACTAAGTAATTCTAAAAATACATCGTACTGCATATCATTATTTATTCTACCAATTTTTTTTAAATTGTTAAGAACCTGTTTGGAATTTTCAAAATTATTTCTTATGTTTAATTCAATATTTTCATACATAATGATCATCCTTATTTCATTTAATTTTCATCTCACTAAAATACCAAGTATATATTATTATGAAATTAATCAAGTACTATCTTTTTTTTCACTATTGGGCATAATGTCCGTGTCCCCGACATTTTGTCGCGAACACCCCCTGATTTGGTGTTGTATACGACAATTTGTCGCGGATATCTCATTTAGATTTTTTACTTTTTGCTTATTCATAATCTTAACTCTTTTCAATTCCCCAAAAAATAAAGTCACATCCGAAACTGAAAATCTGTAAGCTAACTGTCAATCAAAAAATAATTTAACGGCAGCAAATATCATCAGTATAAAATACCCGTTATAGTGTTCTCTTCAGCACAAATAATATGTCCGTCATCGGACGTTTATTGTTCTTCAGCGAACACATTTTTCATAATGTGATATTGCTATCTTTTTATTAATAAACACCTTATGTGTTTGGCATATTAATTGCTATATTATATGTAATTATAAGAATATTGAGGAAAGAAAATTATGTTAATATATTACTTTAAACTTAACCTTGAAGAGGATCTCTCTCAGATCAACTTCTTGTTTGATCCTTTTAAGGTTTCACTCAAATTGTCTCTTCTATACAACCCTGAAATTGCTAACTGCAGGAAATTATGGAAGAAGCGATTGCAGGATTTGTTAATTTTTGATTTTTATAAAAGGATAAAAAAAAATGTTAAAAAACTATTTTAAGATCGCAATCAGGAACATACTCAGGCATAAAGGATTTTCATTTATAAACATTTTCGGGTTAGCTCTGGGATTAACAGCGTGTATTTTAGTTGGATTGTACATTTATCAAGATTTAAACTATGATAACTATCATGCGAATGGTGAAAATATCTATCGTGTTAGCATGGAAACCATTGCACCGACTTATAACACTCATTTTGCTGAAACACCTGCTCTTGTAGCTCCCAATCTGAAAAATAATTTTCCCGAAATCGATAAAATCTCTCGTATCTATTTTTCCAGTGATGATCTGATTATCTACGAGGATAAGAAGATTTACGAAGATGAAATTATCTTTGCAGACGAAGATTTTTTTGATATCTTCAGCTACGAAATCTTACAGGGAAATCCCAACAAATTGTTGAAAGAAGAGAATACAATTGTAATAAACAGAAAAACGGCAGATAAATATTTTGGCACAGAAAATCCGATCGGAAAAACCTTCAATTATAATAACAGGATTGATCTGGAAATTGTCGGTGTCATCGAAAACGTTCCAGTAAATTCGCATTTCACCTTTGATATGGTTGCAACTTATGGAACCCTGGTTGATCTTCCTGGAGGAAATCGTCTAGAACAGTGGGGAAGACATTTTGGTTCCTATACCTATGTTATGCTGCATCAGGCAACTGATGTTGCGGAATTTGAAAATAAAAGCAGTACTTTTCTCACCGGAAAAATGGAAACTTCCGATCTGGTTACACAATCAGTAATTTTACAACCGATTGAATCTATTCATGTCTTCTCAAATCTTGGGGATGAGATAAATCCAAGCAGCTCAATTACATATCTTCTAGTTTTAGGATCAATCGCACTTTTCATTCTCATTCTGGCCTGTATCAATTTTGTGAATCTGACAACTGCGAGAGCCGTAAAACGTGCTCGAGAAATTGGTGTGAGAAAAGTTTTTGGTGCTTTCAGGCTTCAGTTGATCCGTCAGTTTTTGGGAGAATCGATCATGATAACACTGATAGCTTTGGCATTTGCTTTTGTACTGGTAGAGCTTTTTATACCTTCTTTCTCTCAGTTAATTGGAACAACACTCATCTACAACTGTTTTGACAATTTATATATTCTGTTCACTATCTTGGCAGCAACTCTTGTCCTCGGGTTTTTGGCGGGATTGTATCCATCATTTGTACTCACCCATTATCAACCCGCTTTGGTTATGAAAGGAGCAACCAAACAAGGGAAAAGTGGTTCAGCAATCTTGCGAAAAAGTTTGGTTCTATTTCAATTTTCCATTTCAATAATTCTTATCATCTTCACAATTCTCATTAACCAGCAGATCAATTTCATGCGTGATTTTGATATGGGATTCGATAAAGATCAGGTAGTAATTCTTAAAACTCCTGAAAGAATGTCATACAATTCTGAAACAGTGAAAAGCGAAATCAATGCTATTCCTGGTGTGATTGCATCTTCTACCAGTTGGGGTGTTCCTGTGCAGGGAAGCGGATATGGAACAAACCTGATCCCAAACCTGGAAAAAGAAGATGAAGAGATTAGGATCTCGGTAAAAATGATCGATTATAACTATCTGGATTTTTATAATATCCCGCTTTTGGCAGGTCGAAAGCTTTCCGATTTAAGTGGCGCTGATTTTAGATCGGTTACAGTTGTGAATGAATCTACAGTTAAAAAACTGGGTTTTACCTACAATGAAGACGCTATCGGACATGCTTATGCGATCGGCCTGAGCGATGGTGTGAAAAGATTTGAACCAGAAATTGTAGGAGTTGTGAAAGATTTTCATTTTGAATCTCTGCATGAGGAAGTTTCTCCACTTTTATTCATGAATTGGTCATATCTTTTTAAAGAAGTATCTATTAAAATAAGTGCTACAAATATTCCTGAAACGATGAAAGGAATTCAAAGTGTCTGGGAAAAGTTCTATCCAGCCCATCCCTTTGATTATTCTTTCCTGGATGAAGATATAGATAAAATGTATAAAGCCGAAGAAAGGTCTTTCCGTGTGATCTCTACTTTCTCGGCATTTGCCATCATCATCGCTTGTATGGGTCTTTTAGGGCTTACTTTCCAGACCACAGAGCAGCGTCGCAAAGAAATCGGAATTCGCAAGATATTAGGAGCTTCGATTCCCAACATCGTAAAGAACATATCTTTAGAATTCTTAAAATTAGTGCTTATTGCTAATGCTATCGCCTGGCCCGTGAGTTACCTGCTGATAAACAAATGGTTAGCAAGTTTTCCATATAAAGTAAATGTGAATTTCAGTATTTTTATTATGGCAGGCGGGATCACTTTATTGATTTCATTTATTACCATTGGATATACTGTTTTTCGCAGTTCATATAGCAATCCGATAGAAAATATACGTTACGAATAATAAAATTGAGGATTATATGTTAAAAAATTATTTTAA
>CAYWPW010000238.1:0-3676 GCA_964460095.1 uncultured Candidatus Cloacimonadota bacterium | reverse complement strand
ATATCAGAAAGTGTATATTGTTGAAGTAATGTAACACAAACCTCTGGTTTGTGTCAGGCAGTTGCCGGATAATCTTGACTTAAGTTGAAAAAGTGTAAGTCTCAACTTAACACAAGATCTTTCAGACTTGTGTCAAGTTTCGTACTGTTGAATTTATCGAATCCACACCGGATTTGTGTAAACTCTTCCCATCTTAGAAGTTGACAAACTCATCCGCACATACCCATTTTCAGGAATTTCAAGCTCGCAGGCATTTTGAAAATTTAAGATTTGTTTCTCTTCCTTTTTTGAATAATCACCAATAAAAAGTTTTATTTTTTTTATCTCTCCAAATTCAGGAGTGGATTTTGTTTCATAAAAAATTTTGGCTTTATTCGTATGAATCGTTGAGCCAATCGGATATTTTTTTCCGTTTATTTCTAACCAGAAATCCAGGAATGGACCATTACTAACTATGATTTTACCGGATTTTATTCCTTTGATGGGATCATTCCTTTTGTAATTAAAAACAGTATGAAATTTGCCAAACACTTGTTCTACAGATGAAAAAAGTTTTATGAAAGGAATTTTGATCTGCCGCATTACATTGAAATTTCCGTGAGCATCATTTCCAGCAATTATGAAAAATTTGTGTCCATCTAATAAAAGTGTTTTCCAATAATGAATCGAATCTTCGATTGATTGCATGTTTGAATTATTAATTATTTGCAGGAGTTTTATCCCTATTTGCAGGAAGTCCTTAATATGCCAGTTTCCTCTCCGAAGGGTTAGCTTCTGTAAGAAAGATATTTTCTCATTGGGATGAGCTGCAATGAAAAGGGAGTCAGGTTGCGGGTTGTGAGGTGCGGGTTGCGTGGTTCGGATTGCGGGGTGCGAGGTGCGGTGTGCATGAAAATTGTTTTCTACTTTTTCCTTATCCCATTTTACAATATCCTTAAGAAATTTTTGTGGTTTATTTTTGAACCAAACTTCTGCACTATCACCTTTTCCTTCAATAAATTCCTTCAGGTTTATAGCTAAAAGGTGAACATTTTCTTTTTTTGAATTCCCAATTGATACTTCTTCTCCAGGTAAAATCCTGAATTCTTTGCTGTTATATTTTTGTACATCTTGGAGCATTTTTTTCCATTTGGGAAGCAAAGGGTTGTTTTTCAAAAATGAATTTTCACAGTCATCAAGATCATAAGAATGATCAGTAATAAAAAGCCAGGATAATCCTATAGATTTTGCCATGATTTTTGTGGATTCAATATCTGCTCCGAACTCAACCTGGTCTGATGTATATATACTGTGATAATGAGGCTCTCCAGCATACCAGTTTTCAGGATAAGGCAGAGGTTCTTCAGAGTAATAGCATCGATAATTTTTTGTGTTGAGACCTGCATAATTATCATTTCGGAAATATATTTCTTTGGAGTTTCTAAAAAAAGTAAAATCAACTGCAACATCCAAATTTTGATTTGGTTTGAAATCGTTAATATCAATCGTTAAAATCTTGGAAAAATATTTTTGATTGAGATGAGTATCAAATGAAAAGTCTTTTGATATTTTTTTCTCTTTTCCAAAAACAATAATTCTGATTTTTTTTAAATCAATTGGAAAAAGATGGCTGTCTTTTATGATGATTAAAACAGGAAGTTTTGAAGAATGCGATTTTATTACTCTGATTGGAACGTCTGAAATAATTTCCGGTAGTTTACGGTAATACCTGGGAAAAAGAAATCTGAAATGATAATGGATTTCTGCATAGGAAAAAAACAATGGAATAAAACCCAAAAAAGTAGAAAGAGAGAATATATTAGGTTCCATTTATTTTTAAGTGGGTCGATATACTTAAAATCTGAATATCCAATATCCAAGTATTCTTGTCGCTATCGCTCATTTTTATCTCCCGCTTAACACAAGAAAATTACGAAAAAACAAATTTTCAAATTTTATTTTTTCGCGTTCTTTAGTGTATTTCGTGGGTATTATATTTTTCATAATGGATTCATAAATAAAAAACCTTCAATCAGAAAACTGTCTGATTGAAGGTTGATTTCAAAAAGCATATTTATCAAATCATAAATTTATGGTAACCAGTTCGAATCCAGGACACTTTTGGAAATTTTATCATCTCCTACGTTCCATGGTCCATTGGGAAGATAATAATAAATAATTGCTCCTACTTTGCCAAAGTTCATGTTTGTTGTTCCCACTACTGTGCTATCTGTTAAAGAATAATCAAAGAGAAATTCATCGTTGGTTTTTTCCAGTTTATCCTTTATGTTCAGCATACTTACGTCGAATGCATAATATCCATTTTCAGGATTTTCTTTGAAAGCAACATCTGCCCTTGCTATAATCTGGATATTCTTAATAGCTTCCTTAATTTTTCCGTGATTGATTTTATCAGTTCTTAATGGAACAATCAATGTAAAAATGATTCCCACCAACATAATTATCATTAAAAGTTCTATTAAAGAAAATTTACCTTTTTTTTCCAATGAGGTATTTTCAGCCATTTTTTCCCTCCATTTTTCTTGCGGCAAAGAATCTGAATTAATGAAGTATTGTCAAATAGTTTTTCATCTCCTGTACATAACGTCTAAACAACTTATTAAAAAACTTTACAATAAGAGGATTGATTTTTTGTTTGCTCTATTGTAGAAATAGAAAACTGTATGAGAAATTTAATGTTTCCAGGTTATATTAAAGGTAAGTTAGAATGAAAAAATATCTATTAATCCTGATTTTTATCGGAATATTCAGTGTTAATTTTGCAGAAAAAATCGATTTGAATATTGCTGGTATAAATGAGTTGAAAACGCTTCCAATCACAGAAAAACAAGCATCGGATATTTATGAATACCGATATTTTATTAATTTTTTTAAGAGCATTTATGAACTGCGGGAAATTCCATCCATCGATCAGGAAACTTTGAATAGACTTAAACCGCTGGTTTCTGTTTCTCATTATGATGATAAAGATGAAGTTGCTCAAAGACGTGAGCAGATTTATTATCTTATCGGTAGATTAGGAAGTAACGAAGGTTTGCAGGAAGGAATTTCTGATGTGTGGGAAGATTATCTAATAACACCTAGAAACATTAATCATCTTTTCTTTTCCGAGATTTTGAGTTTGCCCAATACTTCTCCAATCGATGTAGCAGCGATTCTCAAAAGAAGAGCCAACGGAGATACTCTGGCAAATTACCGTGATTTGAGATATTCCCCCGGAATTTCTTATTACGGAGCTTCCAATATTCGCCATTATGTGTATTATCAGGAAAAAGAAAAAAAGAACAAATTCTATTTTGATTATCAATTTAAATATGACGATAGTCCTTATGATGAAGATGCTCAGGAGATGTTCAAAGAATCAATGATAAATGATCTTGTGAGTGGGAATACCGAAGCTCCGAGAGAAAAAACTCAATCTTATTGGGGATATTTCAGGATGGATCAGTATTCTCCTTCTATCATGAATAAAATAAGAATTAGATACGATAATCAGTGGAAAGCAGGATTACTTTTCAATTCGCAGAAAGGAGAAAAAAATAATTTCGAAGATAATATTAATAATGCCATAAATAAATTTTTACCATTAACAAATTCAAGTGATGATAACCTGAGTCTTGATGCGAAAATGTTTGTGGGTTACGAAAATAGCGTAATTAAAAACGACTTTTTGAAA
>CAYWPW010000237.1:0-3682 GCA_964460095.1 uncultured Candidatus Cloacimonadota bacterium | reverse complement strand
TAAAAACAAGATTCCAGAGTTCAAAAAAGCGATGACAATCTCCATTAACTTTACATTTATGATTAGGATCATCTTTCAGGTTGCAGAATTCTTCACCTCTGTCCATATGAATTTCCGAACATGGTCCGCAAGGTCCGGTAGCTCCCATTTCCCAAAAATTATCTTTATCACCATGATATTCAATATGACCGGGATTTATATCTGTTTCATTTTTCCAGAGTTCATAAGTTTCTTTATCCGATTGATGAACGGTTGCATAAAGTTTTTCTTTTGGCATTTTCCAAACTTCTGTAAGAAGTTCCCAAGCCCAGATTATTGCTTCCTTTTTGTAATAATCACCAAAACTCCAATTTCCCAGCATCTCAAAGAAAGTATGATGATATCCGTCTTTTCCAACTTCTTCCAGATCGTTGTGTTTGCCACCTGCTCTTATACATTTTTGACTGTTTACAACTCGAAGATATTCGGGTTTTTTCTGTCCCAAAAAGATATTCTTGAACTGGTTCATTCCAGCATTAGTGAAAAGAAGAGTCGGGTCATCGATGGGAATAACCGGAGCAGATGGAACTGCTTTATGCTTTTTTTTCTTAAAAAAATCTATAAACTGTTTTCTGATTTCGTTACTGCTTAACATTTTATCCTCTTTTTTTCCACGAATTTCACGAATGAACACGAAGAAAACGAATTTTCACCGATTGGACTCGACTTCAAAGCGAAGCGTGGAGTTGAGAACAATCATATTTGTGAAGAAATCAATATCCAATATCGAATCCCAGTGTAATTAAAAAAAAATTACATAAGGCAGGTACAGAATTTCCAATGATGAAATTAATAAACACATTTTACTAAGCGTTAGAAATGTCAAGTTTGGAAATTGTGTAAAGAAAAAAGATGAAATTACTTCAAGTTCTAAGCATAAAAAGGATTTAAAAAAATTATGCGAAAGAATAGTTAATATTGAATTTACACTTTCAACTAAAAAACGGAAAAATTTATTTCAGCAAAACCATTTTCCTGCTAAGAGATTTTTCACCAGATTTTATTTTATAGAAATAAATTCCAGAACTCACGGGATGGCTATTATCATCTTTTCCGTCCCATACAATTGAAGATTTTCCTTCGACTCCGCTCAGGAAGACATCAAACGTTTTTATCTTCTGTCCTTTGATGTTAAAGATTTCAATTCGTGAATTTTCGTGTAAATTCGTGGTTTCAAAATAAATTGTAGTTTCCGGATTAAAAGGATTTGGATAGTTACATGATTGTGGTTTTAAGATTTGAATATTTTCATTCTCAGAACCAACTTGAATAAGCAGATTTTTATAGATTTGAATCCCTGCAACTCCATCTGCAACATAAATATGATTTTCCGATGAAGTTACATTCATGGCAAAACAACCGGTTCTCTTATACCACCCAAATGGAATTGGAGCCTGTGGATTTCCAATAAATAGAACCTGTACTCCTCCTAAAATGTAATTCGCAATATAAGCATATTCTCCAGCCACATGAACACCTTGAGCAGCATCACTAAGTCCGCAGTAACCAACAGTTGATGGAGCATTCGGGTTAGCAATATTAATTACTTCCATACCACCATAAGAATCAGCAATATAGGCATAATCACCTTCCACGTCAATATCTGAGCCATGACTTGTGAAATCTGTATAACGTATTACAACAAACGGATTTGCAGGATTGGAAATATCAACAATGTAAAGACCGAAAGTTTCATCTTCAGGGAAAGGTCCATAGTCAATAAGGTAAGCATAATCTCCCTGAACATCCACTGCCTGAACATAGCAATATTCTTCACCCGGAATAGCACCATTATACCATCCGAGCACATGACCGGTTTGATACGGACTTGAAGGGTCTTCGAAATTGATAATTCTCATCCCGTCCCACCAGCACGCCACAAAAGCCAGGTTATCTTGCACAGCCAGATCATAGGTCATTGCCGGGCAAGTGTAAAAACCTTCTCTATAAGGATTGGCAGGATCTTCCACATTCATGATATTTACTGGATTGGGTGCTCCCATACTTTTGGGTGAATAAATAACATGTGAACCAGCAGCAGCAACGCATCCACCTGCAATTTCAGAATATCCAACCTGGATGGGATAGGTTGGCTCGGATACATCAATCACACGAAAGCCGTTGCTTCCTGTAAAAATGTAATCACCGCAAACAGCTACATCAGATGCAAAATTAGGTAGAGAATATCCAGTTACATATTGGATTGATGCGGGATTAGTAACATCGAAAACAAGAAAACCATCAATTTGTCCGCTAAGATAAACATACCCGTCTTCCCCTGTTATATTTTGATAATAACCGCTGTATGAATCAACTTGATAAGGATTTTCAGGATTTTCCACATTTATAGCGAGTAATCCACATTCGTTTCCTGCAACATAGGCATGATTATCAAAAACAACAACTTTTGCCGGATAGCCGTCAATAGTGCAACTTCCAACCTGATAAGCATTAAGAGGGTCAGCAATATTGAATATTTTTAATCCGAATCCGTTTTCAGCAAAAAAGGCATAAGGTTCAGAAATGAATATTCCACCTTTTGCTGTTGAGTAGTTTGCTACAATATGAGGATTTAATGGATTTGAAATATCAATGACCTGTAAACCTTGAGAATTTCCCGTAATATAAATATAATCTCCGGAAACAGCCATGTTCCAAACATAATCGCTTATCGGACAATCTGCAACTTCATAAGGATTTGTGGGATCGGAGACATCAATCACTCGCAATCCGTAAGCAACTGTGGCAGCGAAAACATAATCTCCGGAAGCATAAATTCCAGCTCGAGGATACGGTTCTGTGGGACAGCGTCCCAATCTTACCGGATTATAAATATCAGAAAGATCCCAGATTTCAACTCCTGAAAAGTATGCTGCCAGATATAATCTTTGAGTATCAGCATCATAGAAACTACCGTCAACAAGAGATCTTGCCCGGATTTCTGAGATGATAACAGGATTTTCAGGATCACTGATATCTGTAATATAAATTCCTGCACCGGAGCCGACAAAAACAAGGTCTAAAGGTGCAAAAGAAGAAATTGAAAAGCTTGCTCCAAATGGCCAGTTCCCTTCAAAACTTACCCAGGAAGAATCAAAATCGAGTGGTTCACGAAGTGTAAAATCTTCATAAGAAAATCCAAAATCTTCATTGAAAAGAGTTCCTTTAGGGAAAATTTGCACATTATCGGGATTTTCAATAATACCCGGATTGGCATAAACGGCAATTGTTAAAACTAAGATTAAAAAGAATAAAAGTTTTTTTTGCATTTTCTCCTCCTTTTGAGCAATGCCAACTTGCCAAATTTTGGAACTTAGCAAGACAATATTTTACATGTACTGCAATCTATACAGATCGTAATAAAGTCCTTCATTAGCAAGTAATTCCTGATGTGTTCCAACTTCTTTGATCTCACCTTTGTGAAGCACAATGATTCTGTCCACATTCTGAATTGTAGAAAGCCGATGGGCAATGATGATTGACGTTCTATTTTCCATTAATTTTTTAAGTGCATCCTGAATTAATATTTCAGTTTCCGTATCGATATTGGAAGTTGCTTCGTCCAGCACAAAGATAGCAGGATCGTAAGCAAGCACTCTGGCAAAAGCGATTAGCTGCCGCTGCCCAACAGAGAAAGTTGCAC
>CAYWPW010000236.1:0-3695 GCA_964460095.1 uncultured Candidatus Cloacimonadota bacterium | reverse complement strand
AAAAAGCTGAAGCTGGAGATATCGTTATTACAGGGAAAAACTTTGGTGCCGGAAGCTCCCGTCAGCAGGCTGTAGATTGTTTCAAAGCCTTGGGAGTTCAAACTATTCTGGCAGAATCTTTCGGTGCAATCTATGAACGAAACGCCATCAATGCCGGTTTCCCGATCCTCACTTATAAAGACATTTCCGAACTGGAACTAAAGCAGCGAGATAAGATCAAGGTTGATTTCGAAACTGGTAAAATTACCAATTTGGAAAATGGTAAATCCATCAAGATCAATCCCTTCTTTGATGTTCAGATGGAAATTTATAAACGTGACGGATTACTGAAGTAATTCTCATTGGAGGAAAAGATGGGAAAAACTTTTGTAGAAAAAATCCTGGCTGCGGAAACAGGGGCGATTGTTTTTCGCAAACCGGATATCGTACTCACGCACGATAATACTGCCAGCATAAAAAATACATTCAATAAGATGGGTGGTGAAAAAGTTAACGATCCCGATCAACTTTTGGTCGTGCTCGATCACAACGCTCCACCAACTAATGCCAAACTGGCAAATCAATATCAAACGATCCGTGATTTCGTAAACGAACAGGGAATCAAAAAATTTCATGATGTTGGTGATGGTATTTGTCATCAAGTGATGAGCTATCATGCCAAACCTGCCATGATTATTGTAGGTAGCGACAGTCATACCTGTACAGCCGGAGCTTTCAATGCACTGGCTGCCGGTATCGATAGAACTGAATCTGCCGGACTTTGGAAACGTGGTGAAACCTGGTTCCGAGTACCTGAATCAATGAAAATTACTTTGAACGGAAAACTTCAACCCGGTGTTTATGCCAAAGATATTTCGCTCTGGATCATCGGCATGATCGGCTCTGCCGGAGCAAATTATATGAGCATCGAATTTCACGGAGATGGTGTAAAAAAACTTTCAATGGCTCAGAGAATGACCCTCACTAATCTCGCTTCTGAGATGGGTGCCAAAAATGCGGTTTTCCCACCAGATGAAGTTCTGGAAGATTTCCTCGGAGAGAAGATCGGGAATGGTATTTGGGCAGATGAAGATGCAGTTTACGAAAGAGAAATTGAACTGGATTTAGGAGATTTATTTCCGCTTGTAGCAGCACCGCATCATGTAGATAACGTGAAAGCTGTTTCCGAAGTGCAGGGAACCAAGCTTAACCAAGGTCTTATCGGAACCTGTACGAATGGACGTTTAGAAGATATTCGAATTGCTGCCGAAATTCTGGATGGAAAGAAGGTTGCTGATGGCTTCCAGCTCTTGGTAATTCCAGCTTCCAAAGAAATTTATCTGCAAATGATCGAGGAAGGTTTAACCTCTAAACTCATGAACGCAGGCGCCAGCGTGCTGGCAGTTTCATGCGGACCATGTCTGGGTACCGGACAAGGCATTCCTGCCGATGGTTATACTGTTATTTCTACTGCCAATCGTAACTTCAAAGGCCGCATGGGAAACAAAGAAGCACAGATATATCTGGCTTCTCCTGCCTGCGTGGCACATTCTGCTATCAAAGGTGAGATCACCGACCCGCGTGGCAAAATCTTTGCTGATAAATATCCCTATCCAAAAGCACAAAGCACAACAGTGGATATCCAACCAGATGATAACAGAAGAGCAGAAGCTACCTGGAATTATTCTGACGTGGATAACTTGAACACTGATCAGATGTTTGCCGGAAATCTTACTTATCAGGTTCTCAGTTCCGATCCGGAATCTATCATACCATATCTGTTTGTAGATTTCGATGAGAATTTCACCAAGAAAGTGCAAGTCGGAGATGTGGTTATGGCAGGTGAAAACTTTGGTTGCGGAAGCTCCCGCGAGCATCCGGCTGTTGGATTAGCTCACGCTGGAGTAAAAGCAGTTATTGTGAGATCCGTTAATCGAATATTCTATCGTTCATCTGTAAATCAGGGACTTCCAATTATTGTGCTGCCGGAAGTTGTAGATGCCTATAAACAAGGCGATAAAGTAGAAGTTAGTTTGGAAAATGGTACAATTAAAGTGAATGAAAAAGAATTCAAATTTGCTCCGCTTCCCAAAGAATTGATGGCGATCTTCGCTGCAAAAGGTCTGGTTAATTGGATTAAGGAGAATTGAACAACAGTCTTCTCCGGCAACTGCTAGATATGACAAGGCAAGCGGATTGGCACGGAGTGAACGGATAAATAGGAAAAAAACTTCACACAGATTATAAAACTTGTGAAGTCTTTGAGACTTAACAAGTTTTTCCAAGAGATGCATGGGGGGTTTAAAAATGTATTTCGATAGAGAAAAAGTCCTGAAAGCACGGGAAATTATTTTGAAAATTGCCAATGGGAAAGATCCAATCAACAAAGAACAAATTCCTTCGGACAGCTTCCTGATCGATCCCCGAATGATAAGGTGTTTTTTCTTCGTTGCAGAAGTTCTGGAAACTGTTTCTCGGCAAAGAAATAAGAATATTCTGGCTCCAACCGGATTTTTCATAACTTCCGAAGAGAAAGAAAAGGTTGTTTTTCCAGAAGGAAATATCGGAGTTAATATTTTCAGCAATTGTATTAATGATGTATTAGACCTGAATCGCAGTAAGAATCTTTCAGGTGCTGTTTTGAATAAACATCTGAAAGCATTGGGAATTTTGAGTGAAGAAAAAACAAGAGATGGAAAAACCAGAACCATCATAAATGAAAAATCTGCAGAATTCGGTTTTGAAAGCGAAAAAAGAGAATTTGAAGGAAGAACCTACGAACAGGTGATGATTAACGACAAAGGTAAAAAATATCTGCTGGAAAACCTGGAAGATATTATGAGGGCTGAATAAACTTCACAAATCTTTGAGATTTGTTAAGTTTTGATTGTAAAACTTGCTAAATTTAAAATTTAGAAACGAGGTATTATGAATTTTGAATGCGGCTATTTTTTCCATCTTTATACACGAGCTAACGCCAAAGAAGATAAATTATTCTTTGAACAAGAAAATTATTTTTATTTTCTTCGCCAGTATAAGAAATATTTAAGTCCGATATTTATTACGATTTGCTATTGCCTGATACCCAATCATTATCATTTTTTAATCAAAGTAAGAAATCAGAACAGAATTTTCGAATACCAGAAAAAGAATAATTATAATCACACTGGAAATGACCTGAAATTGAACGAGTTTTTGTGCCGTCAGATAACGAATTTCCATATTTCTTATTCAAAAGCAATTAATAAAAAGTATAATCGAAGAGGTTCTTTATTCCAGGAAAAGCCAAAAGCTAAACCCGTATTTGAAATCAACTATTTACTGCGCTTAGCTCGTTATATTCACCGCAATCCAATGAAGCATAAAGTCGTAGAAAATCTGGAAGATTGGGAATTTTCTTCTTTTCCTGATTATGCAAATTTGAGGAAAGGAAAAATTCCGGATAAAAATTTTTTACTGGCTAATTATGAATCTTTAGAAGATTTTTTGGAATTTACTTGTTCTAACGATGATGATATTTCTGATGATTTTGATGATATATAGGTATGAAAAACTTCACAAATCTTTGAGATTTGTTAAGTTTTAGAATTGCAAACTTGTGAAGTCTTTGAGACTTAACAAGTTTAAGCTAACTTTACAATCCATAAAGAATAAGAAGAAGTGAGAATTTTCGTGACAGAATAATAGCAAAAATAAATAAGTATGAAAAGCACTTC
>CAYWPW010000235.1:0-3767 GCA_964460095.1 uncultured Candidatus Cloacimonadota bacterium | reverse complement strand
CTGCAGAACAAGAATATTATGAAACGATTGATTATACTGATATTCAGCTTAAAGAATTTTTGTTTGGTGCTGGAGATTCCTGTTTTTATGATTATGATTTTGGTGATAGCTGGAGACACAAAATAGTTCTGGAGAAAATCTTACCTTTTGATAAAGAACAAAAATATCCGGTTTGCATCAAAGGAAAAAGAAATTGTCCACCTGAAGATTGCGGTGGAATTTGGGGATATTATGATTTATTGGAAATAATCAAAAATCCCAAACATCCGGATTATGAATCTATGATGGATTGGCTTGGAGAAGATTTTGATCCTGAATATTTAGATTTAGAAGAAATTAATGAATTGCTACAGCAGGAAAATTTTGGTTGTTTTTCGATGTTTTGATTAGTTTTCAGCTCGATAACTTTCGGAAAATTTAATTTCTTTTTGACAGGAAATACATATTTTACCCTGACTTTGTTACAAGATATGTTGAAAATTACCATGACTTTGTGACGCACTTCTTAAATATTACCCTTACTTTGTTACAGAGTAATAAAAATTTACCTTGACTTTGTGACAGGAATATTAATTTTTTACCCTGACTTTGTGATAATAAATTAATAGGAGTAGATATGTTCTACAGAAAAATATTAGATGACTTAAAGAAGTGGTCAATAGATAAGGATCGAAAACCTTTGATATTAAGAGGTGCAAGACAGGTTGGCAAAACAACAGTTATAGAGATGTTCTCCAATAATTTCGACCAACACATTTATCTAAACCTTGAAAAAAAAGAAGAATCTGAACTATTTGATAAAAATCTAAACATTCACGAGTTAATACAAGCCATTTTTCTATATAAAAATATCGTGCCTTCAAATGGAAAAAGTCTGATATTTATCGATGAAATCCAAAATTCACAGAATGCAGTTGCTATGATCCGTTACTTTTATGAAGAAGCAAAACAAATTTATATAATAGCAGCCGGTTCATTACTCGAAACAATGATCGGGAAAAAACAAATCAGTTTTCCAGTAGGTAGGGTTCGGTTTCTTTTTATGTATCCGTTAACTTTTCATGAATTTCTTATTGCCACGGAAGAAAAACAGGCTTTAGAATTCTATAAAGAAATCCCTTTTAAAGAGTTAGCATATTCAAAACTTCTAAAGTTATTTCACCAATATACACTTGTAGGCGGAATGCCGGAAATTGTCGCTAATTGGATTGATAAAAGAGACATCGTATCACTTACTCCATTGTTTCAAGGTTTATTAACTTCGTATTTGGATGATGTAAGTAAGTACGCCAGGAATCATACGATGATCGAAATACTGCGTCATACGATTGAATCAACACCATTAGAAGCAGGCAAAAGGATAAAATTTCAGGGTTTTGGTAGTTCAAATTACAAATCCAGAGAAATATCGGAAGCATTAAAAACACTTGAGAAGGCAATGTTAGTCTATTTATTATATCCATTTACAAATACACTTCCCCCAATAATTAATGATAAAAAGAAATCTCCTCGCCTTCAATTTCTCGATACCGGTTTGATAAATTTTCTGGCGGGTTTACAGAGTGATTATTTTCAAATTGAGAACCTGGATTCGATATTCAAAGGACGCATCCTTGAACATATTATCGGACAGGAACTATTAGCAATCGATCCATTAAGATCACAAAAAATCTCTTTCTGGGTTAGAGAAAAAAAACAATCTCAAGCTGAAATTGACTTTATTATTCAATATAAAGATCTATTAATTCCGGTTGAAGTTAAGTCTGGAAAAGAAGGAAGATTAAAATCTCTTCACTTATTTATGGATAAAGTTGAGCATAAATATGCAGTAAGATTTTATGCTGGTAAATTTTCAAAACAAGCCGTTAGAACCAGAGCAGGAAAAGAATTTATTCTGTTAAATTTGCCATATTTTCTGGTTGGAAGGATATTTCATTATCTTGAGTGGTTTATTGAAAGGTAAAATCGAATTGGGTACAGAGGAGTTGCGTGATGAATAGTCTCGAAATTAAGGAAATTATTTTCTTTGACATGTATAATTACTATCGTGCAAATTGTTTTCGGATAAATTATGAAAAATAAACTAAAAGCTATTGATTTTTTTTGCGGAGCCGGAGGGATTACCTGCGGATTACAACAAGCAGGAATTAAAGTACTGGCTGGAGTAGATATTGTTATAACTTGTATGGAAACCTACGAAAAAAATAACAGATATAAAAATTATGAAATATAAAAGATGGACAAAGGAACAAACTATTGTTGCTTTAAATCTATATTGTAGAATTCCTTTTAACAAAGTATCTTCATCACATCCTGATATTTTAAAATATTCATTTTTAATAGGAAGAAGTCCAAACTCTCTAAAAATGAAAATAGGAAATTTTGGAAGCTTCGATTATGAATTAAAAAAAAGGGGGATTGTTGGGCTTACAAATACAAGTAAACTAGATGAAGAAATTTGGAATGAATATAGTAAAAACTGGGAACGCCTTGCTTTCGAAAGCGAAAAGCTGATTATGGAATTTGAAAATAAAGATATAGATGAATTTGATTATTCAAAAAAAAAAGGAGAAGAAAGAATTAGTAAAGTAAAAACAAGAGTTAATCAGAATTTTTTTAGACAAACAGTTCTTTCTTCTTATAATTATTCGTGTGGGATTACTGCTCTAAAAATCCCTGAATTATTGATTGCAAGTCATATAATTCCATGGAAAATCCGAAAAGATACAAGGGTAAATCCTAAAAATGGTATTTGTTTAAATGCTTTTCACGATAAGGCATTCGATAAAGGTTTTATAACAATTACAACAGATTTTAAAATTAAAGTTTCAAATTCAGTATATGATAATAATGACGAAAAATCAATTATCTGGTTCAAACAATATGATAATTCAAAAATGATTTTACCTGAACGATTTGTACCAGAATTAGAATTTCTAAAATATCATAATGAAAATATTTTTATAAAATGATCGCCGTAATTTACAATCAGGAAAGAAAAAGCAGTGAAATATTTTCAATATATCGTACTGTCGTGTTAATTTGTAGGAAGAAAGAACAATTTTGTGTAGAAGGAAAGTTGTACAATAACTAATTTCTTTATTTGTATGCTAAATCTAAATTCATTATTAAACCTTCAACATCAAGACCAAATCTATTCCACCTTCTCTTCCACAACTTTCTTTATCAATTTATCTTCAGCAACAAACGGTAATGTGATATGATCAGTTTCGGAGAATTTCTGATTAAATTCAATCGCAGTTTCAATTGAGTTCGGGTTTCTTGCCCAGGCTCGACGCGCAACTCCGCACATTACATCCCACGGGAAAGCAAGCTTAAGGATTTCATCCACACGTTTGCTGCCATCCAGCACCATGCCGAACCCGCTGTTGGAAACTTTTCCGATACCAACTCCGCCGCCGTTATGAAGCGTAACCATACTCATGCCGCGAGCGGCATTGCCGGCGTAACATTCCGTACTCATTTCTGCCATAATATTCGAACCGTCTTTTATATTAGAAGTTTCACGGTAGGGTGAATCCGTTCCGCCGGTGTCGTGGTGATCACGACCGAGCATGATGGGACCAATTTCGTCATTTCTTACCATCTCATTGAACTTGAGAGCAATTGCCAATCTTCCCGGTGCATCCTGGTAAAGTATGCGAGCCTGCGTTCCCACCACCAGTTTGTTCTTCATGGCATCACGAACCCAGATGTAATTATCTCTATCCTGGTAGCGTAATTCTTCACGACAATTTTTGATAATT